>NZ_JBEPEL010000014.1:0-116272 GCF_040300825.1 Streptomyces sp. NPDC000229 | reverse complement strand
GGCTCGCCCCCGGGCCCTGCCGGCCCCGCGCCCCCCCGCCCCCCCCCCGGGGCGGCCGAGCGCCACGTCTGCTGCCGCCCCGGCGCGCTCGGCCGGGGGTGGGGGCGGGGCCCCTCCGGGCTCGTCTCCTCGCGGTCGGCGGGGGGCGCCCGCCCGCAGGACGGTGCCCCCGTCGCCGCCACCCGCTGCGGGGACGACCCTGCACGGCCCCGCCCCGGCCGCCGTGCGGCTGCGGGAGGTGCGGGGCCGAGGCCTGGGCGGAGGGTTACAGGTTGCCGCGCTTCGCCTGCTCGCGCTCGATCGCCTCGAACAGGGCCTTGAAGTTGCCCTTGCCGAAGCCCATCGAGCCGTGCCGCTCGATCAGTTCGAAGAACACCGTCGGCCGGTCCTGCACCGGCTTGGTGAAGATCTGCAGCAGGTACCCGTCCTCGTCGCGGTCGGCGAGGATCTTCAGCTCGCGCAGCTCGTCGATCGGGACGCGCGTGTCGCCGACCCACTCGCCGAGCGTGTCGTAGTACGAGTCCGGGACGTCGAGGAACTGGACGCCGGCCGCGCGCATGGTGCGGACCGTCGCCACGATGTCGTTGGTGGCGAGGGCGATGTGCTGGACGCCGGGGCCGCCGTAGAACTCCAGGTACTCGTCGATCTGCGACTTCTTCTTCGCGATCGCCGGCTCGTTGATCGGGAACTTGACCTTCTTGGTGCCGTCCGCGACGACCTTGGACATGAGCGCGGAGTACTCGGTGGCGATGTCGTCGCCGACGAACTCCTTCATGTTGGTGAAGCCCATGACCTTGTTGTAGAAGGCCACCCAGTCGTTCATCCTGCCGAGCTCGACGTTGCCGACGCAGTGGTCGATGGCCTGGAAGGTGCGCTTGGCGGGCGGCTCGACCATCGGCTTGGCGGTGACGTACCCGGGCAGGTACGGGCCGTCGTAACCGGAGCGGTCGACGAGGGTGTGGCGGGTCTTGCCGTACGTGGCGATGGCGGCGAGGACGACCGTGCCGTGCTCGTCCTTGAGCTCGTACGGCTCGGTGAGGCCGGTCGCGCCCTGCTCGACGGCGTACGCGTACGCCTTGCGGGCGTCCGGGACCTCGATGGCCAGGTCGATGACGCCGTCGCCGTGCTCGGCGACGTGCTCGGCGAGGAAGCGGCCCCAGTCGGTGGACGGCTTGATGACGGAGGTGAACACGAAGCGCGCGGCACCGTTCGTCAGGACGTAACTGGCGGTCTCGCGGCTGCCGTTCTCCGGTCCGGAGTAGGCCACCAGCTTCATGCCGAAGGCCGTGGAGTAGTAGTGCGCGGCCTGCTTGGCGTTGCCGACGGCGAAGACGACCGCGTCCATTCCCTTCACCGGGAAGGGGTCGGCCTGCCGGGCGGTGTCGGGGGTGTGGGAGATGGTCTCAGTCATGGCGGCAGACTCTCTCCGTTCTGCAAGGTGCGCAATAGTTCGCGTGGAGGCTGGGCAATCTGACCAGTGGGTGGGCAGTATGGTCGGGCGTTCTGTACAGGATGACCACCCCGGAGGCCGTCATGGCGATCGATCATCTGGACGGCAGGCTCATCGCCCTGCTGGCGCGCGAGCCGCGCATAGGCGTCCTGGAGGCCTCGCGCCGGCTGGGCGTGGCGCGCGGCACGGTGCAGGCGCGGCTGGACCGCCTTCAGTCGAACGGAGTCATCCGGGGCTTCGGGCCGGATGTGGACCCGGCGGCCCTGGGGTATCCGGTGACGGCCTTCGCGACGCTGGAGATCAAGCAGGGGCAAGGCGCCGACGTGCGGGAGCACTTGGCGGGCGTACCGGAGGTCCTGGAGCTGCACACGACGACCGGGCACGGGGACATGCTGTGCCGGCTGGTGGCCCGTTCGAACGCGGATCTCCAGCGGGTGATCGACCGGGTTGTCGGTTTTGATGGCATCGTGCGGGCGTCCACGGCGATCGTCATGGAGAACCCCGTGCCCCTGCGGATCATTCCGCTGGTGGAGCAGGCCGCGGAGGAGTAGCGGAAGGGAGCGCGCGTGGGCTTCTGGGAGTACGTGGCCACTCGGCACCAGCAGTTGCTCACGGACGCGTTGCAGCACGTCAGCGCCGTCTTCCAGTGCATGGTGATGGCCACGGTGCTGGGCGTGGCGCTCGCCCTGGCCACGTACCGCACCGGCTGGGCGGGGAACCTGGCGATCACGTCCACGGCGACGGTGCTGACCATTCCCTCGCTGGCGCTGATCGGTCTGCTGATCCCGGTGGTGGGGCTCGGTGTGCCGCCCACGGTGATCGCGCTGGTGCTGTACGGGCTGCTGCCGATCGTGCGGAACGCGATCGTGGGGCTGCGCGGTGTCGACCCGGCGCTGGTGGACGCCGCGAAGGGCATCGGGATGTCCCCGGCCGCCCGGCTGGCGCGGGTGGAGCTGCCGCTGGCGTGGCCACCGATCCTGGCCGGCATCCGGGTGTCGACGCAGATGCTGATGGGCATCGCCGCGATCGCCGCGTACGCCTCGGGGCCGGGGCTCGGCAACGAGATCTTCCGGGGGATCGCCTCGCTGGGCAGCGCCAACGCGATCAACCAGGTGCTTGCCGGGACGCTGGGCATCGTCGTCCTCGCGCTGCTCTTCGACGCCGCCTACGTGCTGCTGGGGCGGTTGACGATTCCGAGGGGGATCCGTGGCTGAGGCTTCGGGCGCGAGCATCGAGCTGGAGAACCTCTCCAAGCGCTACCCGGGCAATCCGAACCCGGCCGTGGACGACGTCTCGATGGAGATCAGGGCCGGGGAGACGGTGGTCTTCGTGGGGCCGTCGGGGTGCGGCAAGTCGACCACCCTCAAGATGATCAACCGGTTGATCGAGCCGTCGTCCGGGCGGATCAGGATCAACGACGAGGACGTCACCTCCATCGATCCGGTGAAGCTGCGCCGGAAGGTCGGGTACGCGATCCAGTCGTCGGGGCTCTTCCCCCATATGACGGTCGCGGAGAACATCGCCCTCGTACCGAGGATGGTGGGCTGGTCGAAGGCGAAGGTGCGCGACCGGGTCGAGGAGATGCTGGACCTGGTCGGGCTGGACCCGCGCGAGTTCCACGGCCGCTACCCGCGCCGGCTCTCGGGCGGCCAGCAGCAGCGGGTGGGCGTGGCGCGTGCGCTGGCGGCCGACCCGCCGGTGCTGCTGATGGACGAGCCGTTCGGGGCCGTGGACCCGATCACCCGGGACCATTTGCAGGACGAGCTGATCAGGCTCCAGCACGAGCTGCACAAGACGATCGTGTTCGTCACCCACGACTTCGACGAGGCGATCAAGCTGGGCGACCGGATCGCGGTGCTGCGCGAGCGTTCGCACATCGCGCAGTTCGACACGCCGGAGGCGATCCTCACCAACCCGGCGGACGACTTCGTGTCCGGGTTCGTGGGCGCGGGCGCGGCGCTGAAGCGGCTCAATCTCACCCGCGTACGGGATGTGGAGATCGCCGACTTCCCGACGGTCTCGGTGGACGACCCGCTCCAGACGATCTTCAACCGGCTGCGCGGCGGTCTGCACAACGAACTGCTGATGCTGGACCGGCGCGGCCGCCCCTACAAGTGGCTGCGGCGCGGCGACCTGATGCGGGCGAAGGGCTCCCTGGCGCGGGCCGGGCAGCTGGTGCACGACACGGTGACGCGGGACGCGACACTGCACGACGCGCTGGAGGCGGTGCTGCTCGACTCGGCGGGGCGGGTGGCGGTCACAGGCCGGCGCGGCGAGTACATCGGGGTCGTGGACATGGAGACGCTGATGAACTCGGTGCACGAGATGCTGGAGGCGGACCGGCTGGCCGCGATCGAGCACCAGCACGACCTGGAGGAGATGCGCCACCACCGCACCGAGGCGGAGCTGGAGGGCGGCCAGTGACGTACGAGGTCGATCAGGAGGCTCCGGCGCCGCCGTCGGGCCCCGTACGAAGACGGCGCGTCCCGTGGCGGAAGCTGGTGGTCGTGCCGGCCGTGCTGGCCGTGGTGCTGGTGGTGACGTACGTCTGGATCGCGAACGCCCGGCTGGACGCGATCGCCGAGAACTCGCTGGCGGGCGGGAATGTGCAGCTGCGGCTGTGGCAGCACGTGAAGCTCACGGCGATCTCCACCTTCTGGGTGCTGCTCATCGCCGTCCCGCTCGGCATCGCCCTGACCCGGCGCGGCCTGAGCCGGGCGGCACCGGTCGCGACGGCCGTGGCCAACGTGGGCCAGGCGACCCCCGCCATCGGTCTGCTGGCGCTGCTGGTGATCTGGCTGGGCATCGGGCCGTCGACCGCGATCACCGGCATGGTGATCTATGCCGTGCTGCCGGTGCTGTCGAACACCGTGGCCGGACTGCGTGCCATCGACCCCCAGCTGGTGGAGGCCGCGCGGGGCATCGGGATGTCGGCGGTGGGCAGGCTGGCGCGGGTCGAACTGCCGTTGGCCGTACCGCTGATCCTGGCGGGGGTGCGCACGGCGCTGGTGCTCAATGTCGGTACGGCGACGCTGGCGACGTTCGGCGGTGGCGGCGGGCTGGGGGACCTGATCACGTCGGGCATCCAGACGCAGCGGATGGCGGTGCTGGTGCTGGGTTCCGTCCTGACGGTGGCGCTGGCGCTGCTGGTCGACTGGCTGGCGTCGCTGGCCGAACTGGCGCTGACGCCGCGCGGGCTGGGGGCGGGGTGAGGCGATACGCGTACGGGCTGGTGGCGCTGGTCCTGGTCGGCGCGGGGCTGTCCGGCTGCGGGCTGAAGAGCGGCTCCCCGATGGCCGACGACGTCCTTCCGGGGTCGGTGGGACGCGGACAGCCGCTGAAGGGCGCCTCGTTGACGGTCACGTCGAAGAGCTTCAGCGAGAGCATCGTCCTCGGCCACATGATCGGGCTGGTCTTCAAGGCGGCGGGCGCGGAGGTGCTGGACCGGACGAACCTGCCCGGTTCCATCAGCGGCCGCGAGGCGATCGTCAAGGGGGACGCGGACGCGATCTACGAGTACACGGGCACGGCGTGGATCACGTACCAGGGCAACCAGAAGCCGGTCGTCGACCCGCAGGCGCAGTGGCGGGCGGTGCGGGACACGGACGTACGCAACGGCGTCACCTGGCTGCCGCAGTCCACCCTCAACAACACGTACACGCTGGCCATCAACAAGCGGAACAATGCCAGGTACCGGCTGCGCACCCTGTCGGACGTGGCCGAGCTGGCGCGCAAGGACCCGTCGGCGGTGACGCTGTGCGTGGAGAACGAGTTCGCGTCCCGGGAGGACGGGCTGCCGGGCATGCAGAAGGCGTACGGGATGTCCATCCCGGCGGCCAACATCCGCAAGATGGACGCCGGGATCATCTACACGCAGGTGGCGGAGTCGGGGGCGTGCCTGCTGGGCGAGGCGTACACGACGGACGGCCGGATCGAGGCGATGGACCTGGACACGCTCGCGGACGACAAGCGGTTCTTCCCCAACTACAACGCGGCGCCGTCGCTGCACTCGGCGACGTACGAGAAGTATCCGGCGATCGCGGGCCTGCTGAACCCGCTGAGCGCGCGGCTGAACACGGCGGTGGCACGGGAGTTGAACGCGCGGGTGGACGTGGGCGGGGAGGATCCGCACGAGGTGGCGAAGGAGTGGCTGGTGGAGGAGGGGTTCATCAGGGAGGGGTGACGGGTTCCGGAGACCGGGTTCCAAAGACTGGGTTGCAAAGAAGTGGTTGCAAGGTGTTCTTTGCAACTCTACGATGGAGGCATGCCCGAGCCCGAGAACCAGCCCGGCCGTCCGCCGGGCCACGAACTGGACCCCCGGTCCCTGCGCGGCCTGGCCCATCCTCTCCGGATGCGGCTGCTCGGCGCCCTGCGCCGGCACGGCCCCGCCACCGCCTCCCAACTGGCCGAGCGACTCGGCGAGTCGAGCGGCTCCACCAGCTACCACCTGCGCCAGCTGGCCGCGTACGGGTTCGTCGAGGACGACCCCGAGCGCGGCAAAGGACGTGAGCGGTGGTGGAAGTCGGCGCACTACAGCACGCACTTCAACGCCGAGCTGTACGACGACGACAGTCCGGACACCCGCGGCGCCGTCAGCGTCTACCTCCACGAGGTCGCAGGCATCCACACCCAGGAACTGAACACCTGGATCGGCACCATGCGGGACTGGCCCTCGGAATGGGCCAAGAACGCGGACCTGAGCGACTTCACGCTACGACTCGACCCCGAGCAACTGCACGAGCTGGACGAGAAGCTGCATGCGCTGATCAACAGCTACTCCGCCGTCGAACCGGGCGAAGGCGCCGCCCGCGTACGGGTCCACCTCCACGCCTTCCCGCAGCGGAACGACTGAAGGGACCGATGACCGCCATGCACCCCCACATCCACCTGCACCTGCACGAGCTGCGCGCCGCCGAGTTGAGGGACCGCGCTCCCCGGCGGTCCGCCACCCGCCGCCCTCTCCGTACGCAACTGGGGTGGACACTCGTCGAGGTGGGCCTCCGCCTGGCCGCCGCTCCCCCGCCGCGCACCGCCCGTGTCGCATGAAGGGGCGGGGACCACTGGCCACCGTGCTGGCGGCCAACGCGATATCCATCAGCGGCAATTCACTGACCCTCATCGGCGTCCCGTGGTTCGCGCTCCAGACCACGGGCAGCCCCGGCAAGGCCGGTCTCGTCGCCTTCTGCGCCACCCTGCCCGTCATCGTCTCGGCGATCGCCGGCGGGCCGGTCATCGACCGCATCGGCCGCCGGCGCGTCAGCGTCACCTCCGACCTGGTCTGCGCACTCGCCCTCGCCGCGATCCCGCTCCTGCACTACGCGGGCCGGCTGGACTTCTGGGTGCTGTGCGCGCTCATGGGCGTCACCGGGCTCTTTCACGCGCCCGGCGAGACGGCCCGGCACGTCCTCGTGCCGGACCTCGCCGAACGCGCCGGGACCACCCTCGCCCGGGCGGCGAGCCTGTTCGACGCGGTGTCGCGCGGGGCGCGGATGACGGGCGCCGCCGTCGCGGGCGTGCTGATCGCGCTGGTCGGCGCGGAAACGGTCCTGCTGCTGGACGCGGCGACCTTCGGGCTCTCCGCGCTGCTGGTCCTCAGTGGTGTACGCGGGGTGAAGGCCGCCGAACCGCAGCGGGACGCCGCGCCCGTCTCGATGGTGAGGTACCGGGCGGAGCTGCGCGAGGGGTACACCTTCGTGCTCGGCTCCCGACTGCTGCTGGGGATCACGCTGATGGTGATGGTCACCAATGGCCTGAGCCAGGGCTGGAGTGCGGTGCTCCTGCCGGTGCACGCCCAGCGCAACCTCGGCGGCGCGGCCGCGATCGGCCTGGTCTCGGCGGTGTGGGGCGGGTGCGCGCTGCTGGGTGCCCTGCTGTACGCGGCGGTGGGGCACCGCTTCCGCCGGCGGGCGGTGTTCACGGTCGCGTTCCTGGTCAGCGGGGCGCCCCCGTTCGTCATGGCGGCGACGACGGACAGCGTGTGGCCGCTGGTGGTGACCGCGGCGGTCGGCGGGCTGGGCTCGGGGACGCTCAACCCGATCCTGACGACGGTGCTGTACGAGCGGATCCCGGGCGCCCTGCGCAGCCGGGTGGCGGGGGTGACGACGGCCGGGGCGCTGATGACCATGCCGCTGGGCGCGGTCGGGGCGGGCTACCTGGTGGAGCAGGTGGGTCTCGTACCGACGCTGCTGACGGTCGCCGGGCTGTACTTCGTGGCGACGCTGACCCCGGTGCTCTTCCCCTCCTGGCGGGAGATGGACGCCCCGGCGGCGGTCAGCAGCTCGGGACCTTCTTCCCCTGCTCCAGCGCGCGCAGCGACGACACCGCGTCCTTGAGCGTGGTGACGGGGATCAGCCGCAGCCCCTCGGGCTTCTCGGCCTGCGCGTCGGCGCACTCGTCCTTCGGTACGAGGAAGACGGACGCGCCGTCGCGGTGGGCGGCCTGTGTCTTGAGGGACACCCCGCCCACAGCACCGACCGTGCCGTCGGCGGTGACCGTTCCGGTACCGGCGATCGTGCGCCCGCCGGTGAGGTCGCCGCCCCGGCCGTCGCCCTCGATCTTGTCGATGATCCCGAGCGCGAAGAACAGCCCGGCACTGGGCCCGCCGATGTCGGCCAGCTCCAGGTCGACCTTCACCTGCTTCGGGCTCTTGCCGAGGTGGCCGAGGGCGGCCTGCACGGCGCTGTTCTGGGACGCCTGCATCTGGCCGATGTTGCGCTTCTCGATCTCGGCGTCGGACTTGCCGGCCGGGTAGACCGAATCGTGCGGCAGCACGGCCCGGTCGCTCCGGAACCAGCTGTCGACGACGTCACCGAGGTCGACGTCGGTACGGGGGCCGGTCGCCACGATGGTCGTCATGCGCAGCTCCCCCTCCGTCTCGCGGACGGGTACGCCGGAGATGGTGATCACCTGCCGACCCTTGTGCTCGCCGAGCACGTCACTGGTCCCACCCGGCTGGGCAAGGGTGAACGGCAACGGCGCGACCCCGGCGACGACGAGCAGCGCGACGACGGGAAGGGCGCACAGGGCGAGAGCACGGGGGCGCGTGAGACTGGAGAGCACGGTGCCAATCTATCGGCCGGTGGGCGCGGTCGCCGGGGGCGGGCCGCGGGCGTCCGCTAGGGGCGGGCCGCCCGTCAGCGCAGCGCGTCCGCGACCTCGCGGGCGGCGTCGACGACGCGGGGGCCGACCCGTTCCGGGACGGCGTCCGCGAGCATGACCACGCCGACGCTGCCCTCGACGCCGGTCACCCCGAGCAGCGGGGCCGCCGCACCGCTCGCGCCCGCCTCCAGTTCACCGTGGGTGAGCGTGTAACCCGGCTCGCTCAGGGCGCCCTGCCGGGCGGCGAGTATCGCGCGGCCGGCCGCGCCCCGGTCGAGCGGGTGGCGGAACCCGGCCCGGTAGGCCACGTGGTAGTCGGTCCAGGTGGGTTCGACGACCGCGACGGCGAGCGCCTCCGCCCCGTCGACCAGGGTCAGGTGGGCGGTGGCCCCGATGTCCTCGGCCAGCGACCGCAGCGCGGGCAGCGCGGCCTCGCGCACCAGCGGGTGCACCTGGCGGCCCAGCCGCAGCACGCCGAGGCCGACACGGGCGCGGCCGCCCAGGTCACGGCGTACCAGGGCGTGCTGTTCGAGCGTGGCGAGCAGACGGTAGACGACGGTCCGGTTGACGCCGAGTTTGTTGGACAACTCGGTGACCGTCAGTCCGTGGTCGGTGTCGGCGAGCAGCTTGAGGACGCGCAGTCCTCGGTCGAGCGTCTGGGAGGTTTCCGCGGTCACGACGCCCTCTCCTTCGGAGTGAGTGACGGCGGACACTCTCAACGGCGGACGCGTCGCCTGTCCCATCGGCGACGCACGGAGAGGCCGCCGGCAGGCCATGGCACACCGGCTGCGCTCCGCGGCGGCGCTGCCACGGGGCGTTTGCATTGCGATTGCCGGGACAGTAGCGAGCGACTCCGCTCAGCGGAAGCCCTCGTCCAGAATCCGGGCGTAAGCGATTGCTGTACGGAAATTTCGTCCCGGTATGGACGTATTGGGCGCCCCGCGTGACCCTCGGGCGTTCAACGCATGCGTGTGGCCCACTCCTGAACCTTCTTGATCCGCTCCCGGATCTGCCCGGCCGTCGCCTCCGCGCTCGGCGGTCCGCCGCACACCCGGCGCAGCTCGGTGTGGATGACGCCGTGCGGCTTACCGCTCTGGTGGACGTACGCACCGACCATCGTGTTCAGCTGCTTGCGCAGTTCCAGCAGTTCCTTGTGCGAAACGACGGGCCGGCGTTCGGCCGGAAGCTCCAGGAGGTCGGCCTCCTCGGCCGGCTTCTGCCGGCTGTGCGCGATCTGCCGTGCCTGCCGCTTGCGCAGCAGCAGCTGCACCTGGTCGGGCTCCAGCAGCCCGGGAATCCCGAGGTAGTCCTGCTCCTCCGCACTTCCCGGGTGGGCCTGCATGCCGAACTCGGCGCCGTCGTACAGCACCCGGTCGAAGACGGCGTCGGACTCCAGCGCCTCGAAGGGCAGCATGTCCTGCTCGCCGGTGTCCTCGTCCTGCTGCTTGTTGGCCTCGTCCATCTCCTTCTCGGACTCGGCGTACGGATCCTCGTCCTCGCCCGCCTTCTTCGGCTTGTCGAGGGCGTGGTCGCGCTCGACCTCCATCTCGTTCGCGAAGGTCAGCAGCGTCGGGATCGTCGGAAGGAACACGGACGCGGTCTCGCCGCGCCTGCGGGATCGTACGAATCGGCCCACCGCCTGCGCGAAGAACAGCGGCGTCGAGATCGTCGTCGCGTACACGCCGACCGCGAGGCGCGGCACGTCGACACCCTCGGACACCATCCGGACGGCGACCATCCAGCGGTCGTCACCCTCACTGAAGTCGTCGATCCGCTTCGACGCGCCCGCGTCGTCGGAGAGGACGACCGTCGCCTTGGTCCCGGTGATCTCCCGGATGAGCTTGGCGTACGCCCGCGCCGAGTCCTGGTCGGAGGCGATGACCAGCCCGCCCGCGTCCGGGATGCCCTTGCGGACCTCGGTGAGCCGCTGGTCGGCGGCGCGCAGCACGTTCGGCATCCAGTCGCCGCGCGGGTCGAGCGCGGTGCGCCAGGCCTGCGAGATGGCGTCCTTGGTCATCGGCTCGCCGAGCCTGGCCGCGACCTCGTCACCGGCCTTCGTACGCCAGCGCATGTTGCCGCTGTAGCTGAGGAAGATCACCGGCCGGACGACTCCGTCGCCGAGCGCGTTTCCGTATCCGTACGTGTAGTCGGCGGAGGAGCGCCGGATGCCGTCGTTGCCCTCCTCGTACGTCACGAACGGGATGGGGTTGGTGTCGGACCGGAAGGGTGTACCGGTGAGCGCAAGGCGGCGCGTCGCGGGCTCGAAGGCCTCCAGGCACGCCTCGCCCCAGGACTTGGAGTCACCGGCGTGGTGGATTTCGTCGAGAATGACGAGCGTCTTGCGCTGCTCACTGCGGTTGCGGTGCAGCATGGGCCGTACGCCGACACCGGCGTACGTGACCGCGACCCCGTGGTACTCCTTGCTCAGCGGCCCCGCGCTGTAGTCCGGGTCCAGCTTGATGCCTATCCGCGCGGCGGCGGCGGCCCACTGCTTCTTCAGGTGCTCGGTCGGCGCGACGACGGTGACCTGCTGCACGACGTGGTGGTGCAGCAGCCAGGACGCGAGCGTGAGCGCGAAGGTGGTCTTACCGGCGCCGGGCGTCGCGACCGCGAGGAAGTCCCGCGGCTGCTCCTGGATGTACTTCTCCATCGCGGCCTGCTGCCAGGCACGCAGCTTGTTGGCGGTACCCCAGGGCGCGCGTCCGGGGAAGGCGGGTGAGAGGTGATGGGAGGCGGTAGTGGTCACGGTCTCCGACTCGGTCTCTCGGCGGTACGTACGACAACCGGGCCACCCTACCGGTGGTCCGGCACCGCCCCCGCCGGGACAGGGCCGGACCGGGGGCGGTTGAGACCGGGGTCACATGACCAGGTCGCGCAGGCCTTGGGCGATGACTTTCACCTCGTCCGCCTCACCTGTGGCGACTGCGATGACCAGCCGCTCGGCGGCATCGATGTCCGGACGCAGCCGCACACCGTTCATGGCGAGGAACGTCACGCACGACAGCCAGGCGGTGCGCTTGGTGCCGTAGACGAAGGGGCGGTCGGTGGCGAGCGACTGCAGCAGGGCAGCGGCCTTGTCGACAAGGTCCGGATAGGCCTCCTGTCCGAACATGGAGGCCGAAGGCCGGTGCACCGCCGATTCGAGAAGCCCTGCGTCCCTTACGACGACGTCCTGGTCATCGACCGCATGCTCGGCGATGACCAGGACGTCCTCGGAGGACAGGTAGAGGTACGTCACTTCAGCCGCTCCAGGAGCTCATGCCACTTGGCCGCCTGCTCCTTGGCCGTCTTGCGCGCGATGGCCTCCTGCGCGGTGCGCGCCAGGTAGTCATCGATCGCCCGCAGCACTAGGGCGTGCATGATCGGGTGCCGAAGACCCCGGCTCGCATCGGTTCACACGTCCTGCCGGGCGGCGAGCATGAGGGCAAGCGGGCCGGCCGGCAAGAGGAAGCCGCCCTCCGTAGCAGCTCGGAGTGCGGCGGACATGGGCCGCCAGAGGAGCTTGAAATCAACCTCGTTCGGCGTGAGCTGCTGCGGCCCGCAAACCAAGTCGCGGGCCTCGAAGAGGTGGACCCGAGCGGTAGAACCGAGGGTGATGGCGTAGGAACCGAGGTTCCTCCAGGAGGAGGCGGAGATGCCGGCCTCCTCCTGGAGTTCCCGCTGGGCGCATTCCTCTGGTGTCTCGTCTTCTTCCTGGCGGCCGCCGGGGAGGAACAGGTACTCACCGCCGTGCCGCGGGAAGTCAGCGCTCAGCAATGCCACATGTCCCCGCTCGTCGCGGGCGACGATGACGGAGGCGTCAGGCGTGGTGTCGGGCGGCGTTGCTTCGTTCATGGTGCGCGAGCGTAGTAGTCATCCGCGCACCATGGCCGTGAACGGGACATTCATGACGGCGGGGTGCGCGATGCCGCGACCGTGGTAGCCGTCGTCGCCGTATGCGTCACCGTGGTCGGCGCACATGATGATCAGCCATCGTTGCCGCTGGGTGAGCGTGCTGATCAGCCGGGCAAGGTGTTCATCGGCGTACGCGAGCGCAGCGCCCTGGGATGCACGGGTGTCGCTGCTGCTGTCCAGGTAGTGACCGTGGGGGACGTGCATGACCGAGACATTGACGAACAGGAACAGCGGTCGCCCGGGCATGACGGGACCTCGCCCCTGTCCGGAGACGGGACGGACCTCGTCCCTTGGTCGTACGTCCATGAACACCGTGTGGCAGTCGCGTTGCAGCCCTTCCACCACCGCGCCCGCGCACCCTACGGTCGTACCGAAGCACCTCCCGACCGTGTGCCCGAGAGGCTCAGGGGCCGGACTGCAACTCCGGTGACGCGGGTTCGAATCCCGCCACGGTCTCTACGGCACGAGGGCGCGATCCAGGCCCTACAGGATCGCGTCCACCGTGTCCTCCACCGTCAGCTCCGATGTGTCGAGCCACAGCCCGATCCGGGGCGTCTCCTCGCGCAGCCCCCGGTCCAGCAGCTCGGGCGTCCAGCCGCCGCCGTAGCCCGTCTTGGCCCTCCCCGCCTCCCGGGCGGCGACCGCGTGCGGGTGCGGGGCGAGGACGACGACGTAGAGGGGGCGGGTCCGTACGAGCGCGGTGTACGCGGCGAGTTCGGGGCCCAGCACCACGTCCTGGACGACGGCGGTGAAACCCTGCTCCGCGTAGGCGTCGGCCGTCGCGGCCGACAGCCGGTACCGCAGCAGTTGCGCGAGGGCCTCGTCGCCCGCCTCCGGCAGCATGTCCGCCCGCCCGGACACGATCATGCGGCGGAAGACGTCGCCCCGTACGTGCGCGGCCCTCGGCAGCCGTGCGGCGAGCGCCTGGGCGACGGTGGATTTGCCGGCGGCCATGACGCCGGTAATGAGGACGACGGCGGACACGACGGCCTCTAGGGCGCGGCAACCGCCGCCTGCGGGCGGATCGGGAGGCGGTTGACGGGGCGGCCGGTGGCGGAGCGGACGGCGGAGGCCACCGCGGCCGGGGAGGTGACCACCGGGACCGCGCTGGCGGCCTTGGCACCGAAGGGGGCGACCACGTCGCGTTCCTCGACGAGTTTGACGATGCGGATGTCCGGGGCGTCCAGGGACGTCGGGAGCGCGTAGCCGGTGAGGTCCGGGTGGCGGACCAGGCCGCGGGCGGTGCGGAGGTTCTCGGTGAGGGCCGCGCCGACGCCCTGGGTGACGCCCGCTTCGATGCGGGTGGCGAGCTGGGCGGGGTTGAGGACGCGGCCGACGTCCTGAGCGACGGCCATCTCGACCACGCGGACGGAGCCGAGCTCGATGTCGACGTCCACGACCGCGCGGATGGCACAGAAGGCGAGGCCCACGAAGGCGTCGCCCTGGCCGGCTTCGTCGAGGGGTTCGGTGGGGTGGGGGCGGCACTGGGCGGTGGCCCAGAGCTCCTTGCCGTCCATGGCCTCCATGACGGTGGTGGACAGCACGCCGTCGTAGGAGGTGATCTTTCCGTCGGTGATCTGGAGCAGCTCGGTCGACATGCCGAACTTGTGGGCCAGGGGCTGGAGGAGCTGGGTGCGCACCATCTTGGCCGCGCGCTCCACCGCGCCGCCCGAGACCCAGGTGTGGCGTCCGTGCGTCGCCGGCCCGGCGGGCGGCTGGTCGGTGTCGACGGAGGCGACGTGGACCTCGTCGATGCCGAGCGTGTCCTGGACGATCTGGCGGGCGAGCGTGGAGAAACCCTGGCCGGTTTCGACGGCCGCGCAGATGACGGTCGCGACGCCGTCGTGGACCTTGACCGTGGCGGTGGAGACCTCGTCGGTGCCCTCGGCCCCCAGCATGTGGACCATGCCGAGCGCGTAGCCGACACCACGGCGTACGGCGCCGGGCTCGCCCGCGCCCTCCGGGCCGCCGGGGAGCAGCCAGCCGTCCTCCGGGGAGTCCTTGGGGAGGGCGGGGAGGGGGAAGTCACGCACGGCCTGGAGGAGTTCGGCCACCGGGGCCGGGCAGGTGACCGTCTGGCCGGTGGGGAGGATGTCGCCGGTGGCCAGGGCGTTGCGCAGGCGCAGTTCGGCGGGGTCCATGCCCAGGCGCGCGGCCAGCTTGTCCATCTGGGCCTCGTACGCGGCGCAGACCTGCATCGCGCCTTCGCCGCGGACATGGCCGGAGGGCGGGTTGTTGGTGCGTACCGCCCAGCCCTCGACGAAGGCGTGCGGGACGACGTACGGACCGCAGGCGAAGGCGACGGCGGCGGCGAGCGACTCGGAGGACGCCTCGGCGTAGGCGCCCGCGTCCAGGAGGATCTGCGCCTCGACCTTGACCAGGCGGCCCTCCGCGTCCGCGTGGTGGCGGTAGCGCAGCAGGGTGGGGTGGCGGTGGGCGTGCCCGAGGAAGGACTCCTCCCGGGTGGCGGCCAGTTTGACGGGGCAGCCGGTGCGCAGCGCGAGCAGGCCCAGCGGGATCTGGAAGCCGGGGTCCTCGCGGTCGCCGGTGGCGCCGGGTACGCCGGTGACGACGACCTTGACCTGCTCGGGGGCGAGGCCGAAGCAGGCGGCGGCCAGGTCGCGGTCGGTGTGCGGGTCGGTGGAGGCGGTGTAGATGTCGACGCCGCCGTCCGGGCGGGGCACGGCGAGCCCGGCCTCGGCCCCGATCGGCGCGGGGTCCTGGCGGCCGATGCGGTACAGGCCCTCCACGATGACCTCGCCCGTCGCCTCCGGGTCGCCGTAGCGCAGCGGGATGTGGCGGATCAGGTTGCCGTCCGGGTGGAGGGGCGGGGCGGCGAAGGCCTTCTCCGGGTCGGTGACCGGGTCGAGGACCTCGTACTCGACGGCGATGGCCGCGGCGGCCAGGCGGGCCGTGTCCGGGTGGTCGGCCGCGACCGCCGCGATGGCCTCGCCGTGGTGGCGTACGAGGTCGGAGGCGAAGACCGGGCGGTCGGCGACCGTGCGGCCGTACGTCGCCTCGCCGGGCACGTCGGCGTGGGTCACCACGACCCGTACGCCGGGCATGCCGGCGGCGGCCGTGGTGTCGATCGAGACCACGCGCGCGTGCGCGTGCGGGGCGCGGAGGACGGCCGCCCACAGCAGGCCCTCGGCCCACAGGTCGGAGGCGTACGGGAAGGTGCCCTCCGTCTTGGCGCGGGCGTCGGCGGGCGGGAGGGACGCGCCGAGCCCGTGGGCCGGCAGCTCCTGCTGGGGCCCCTGGGGGCCGTCGACCGCCGGGATGGCGGTGGCCGCGTCGTTGCTCACGCCATGCCTCCGTCGTGCGGGTGGGGGATCTGGTGCGGGATACGGGCCTGTGGGGCGCCTTCTTCGGCGGGCTCGGCCGGAGCGGCGGCCTCCGCGGCGGCGGCCGCGCCGGCGGCACGTTCGGCGACGACCTCCCGTACGGCGTCGAGGACGCCGCGGTAGCCGGTGCAGCGGCAGAGGTTGCCGCACAGCGCCTGGCGGGTCTCCAGCTCGCTCGGGGCGTGGTTGCCTTCGAGGAGGTCGTGCACCGTCATCGCCATGCCGGGGATGCAGAAGCCGCACTGGACGGCTCCGCACTTGGCGAGGGCGCGCTGCACGTCGGAGGGCTCGCCGTCCGTGGCCAGCCCCTCGACCGTGCGCACCTCGCTGCCCGCCGCGGTGGCGGCGGGAACCAGGCAGGAGGCGACGAGGCGGCCGTCGACCTGGACGTTGCAAGCGCCGCACTCGCCCTGCGAGCAGCCGTCCTTGGCGCCGGCGAGGCCGAGTCGTTCGCGCAGCACGTACAGCAGGGACTCGCCGATCCATGCGTCGGTGACGGGACGGTCGGTGTCGTTGACGCGCAGCACGTACGAGATGTGCGGGTGCTCGTCGCTGTCCGTGGCGTGGGTGGGGGGAGCCGCCGCCTCGTGGCCCGGTTCCTGGACCTCCGGGTCCGGCTCCGGCTCCCGGCCGTGATGCGTCTCCTGGTGCGCCTCTTCGCGCGGGTCCTGCGCGTGTTCCTGAGCGTTCTCCTGAGCCGCCGGATGCTCCGGGTGCGGGTGCGGTTCCGGGTGCGGTTCCGGATGCGGGGCTTCCTGGGCGGGCTGCGGCTCCGGCGTGGCCCATGGCGCGGCGGCGCCGCCCGGCAGGGTGGCCGGCGGGTTGCCGCTCGTCCACTGCGAGGCGAGCGCCGACGTCGTGAACTCGCCCGATTCGTCCGGAAGATCCCCCTGGGCGACCGGAATCGTCCACTGCCCGGTCAGCTCCGAGGGCGCGGGCGCCGCCGCCTGGTAGTTCCACTGCGCCGGCGCGTTCGGGTCGTGCGCCGCCCAGGCCTCCGGCGGCACGTAGCCGTGCCCGGGGGCCTCCAGCGGAGCGCCGTGGGACGCCATGTCCGGCGGCAGCTGGACGAAGGCGGTCGCGTCGCCGTCGTACTCGCCCTGGGGCGTCGGCTGCCAGCCGCCCCGCCCCTGCCGGTCGTCGTTCTCGTCGGTGGTCACGACAGCGCCCTCCCCAGTGCCCGTCGGGCCAGCGCGGCGACCGTGCGCCGCAGGTGCAGTACGGCGGGCGGCAGCTGCTCCTCGCCCGGCGGGTCAGGGATGCAGGCGGCCGCGACGTACTCGCCGAACGCCGTGAGCGCCTCCGGCGCCAGTCCGCGGTCGCCGTCCCAGTCGATCAGCGACGCGATCCAGCGCTCCGCCTCCAGCGGCCGCAGCGGCATCGGGGCGATCGCCCCGACCGCGCAGCGCACGCCGCGCCGCGCCGGGTCCAGGACGACGGCGACGGAGGCGGTGGCCCGCCCGGGGCCGGTCCGGCCGGTGGCCTTCAGGAACACCTGCGGGGCGTGCAGGAGGGGTACGCGGACGAAGCCGATCAGTTCGGCGGGGCCGAGCAGTTCCCGGCCCGCCAGCAGGTGCGTCACCGGGACCTCGCGCGTACCGCCCGGGCCCGCGACGACCAGGTCCGCCTCCAGGGCGGCCAGCACGGGCAGGGAGTCGCCGGTGGGCGCGGCGCTGACGATGTTGCCGCCCAGGGTGCCCGCGTTGCGGATCTGGGGCGGACCGGCCGCGCGGGCGGCCGCGGCGAGCGCGGGGATGAGCGCCGCGAAGTCGGGGCGGCCCATGCGCGCGTGGGTGAGGCCGGCGCCCAGCAGGGCGTGACCGTCCTGGTACTGCCAGCCCCGGATCTCGTTGATGCGGCCGAGGCCGACGAGGCCGGCGGGGCGCAACTGGCCCTTGTTGACGGCGGCCATCAAGTCCGTACCGCCCGCCACGGGCACGGCGGCGGGCATGGCGCTGAGCGCCGCCACGGCCTCGCCGAGCGTGGCCGGCAGCGTCACGGACTGCGCCGCCTGCGGTGCGTGCGTGGTCAACCCAGCTGCCCCTTCCCGGTGTCCCGGCTGTCCCGGCTGTCCCGCCTGTGTTGCCGTACCGTACGTGCTCACAGCCCCGACGTGGCAACTCTGGCACATCTTCCGGGCCGGCCGACGCGAGGGTCCGCGAAGCACGCATCCGCCCCGGACATCCCGTGACCTGCGAGATGGACCGGTTTGCCATGCCATTGGCGGCACGCGTGGATTGCCACTTCTCGGCGACATCGGCGACCTTGTACGACTTATTCCGGGCGGGCCCCCACGGTCCCAGGGCCGGGCGCGGGGGCGTGCGTCTTTCCGCCGGGCTCACACGTTTGGGGGCGCTCCCTCGATAGGGCGTCCGACCACTCCCGGGCGCTTCTGCCACGGCAGCGGGCCGCCGGGCGGGCGGTAGCCGACGCCGAGCGCGTCAAGGCGCCGGTAGTGGCCGGTCATTCGGCGTTCGAAGTCCGTGAAGTCGCGTTCGGCGGGGGCGGCGGGGAGCCGGGTGGACCAGGCGACCTCGGCGAAGGCGGCGAGACGCGGGAAGACCTGGTAGTCGACGCGGGAGGGGGACTCCATGACCTCGGTCCAGACGTTCGCCTGGGTGCCGATGATGTGCGCGGCGGCGTCCCGGGACAGCCCCGGCGGTACGGGCTCGAAGCGGTAGACGTCCTCCAGGGTGCGTACGTATCCGATCGGCACCGGCTCGTCGGGGCCGCCGTCCTGCCGGTGGTCGAGGTAGACGTGCTGTTCGGGGCACATGACAACGTCGTGGCCCGCTTCGGCGGCGGCGATCCCGCCGGCGTACCCGCGCCACGACGAGACGGCGGCACCGGGGGCCAGGCCGCCCTCCAGGATCTCGTCCCACCCGATCAGGCGGCGGCCCCGCTCGGCCAGCCAGCGGTCGAAGTGCCGGACGAACCAGGACTGGAGCGCGTCCTCGTCGGCGAGCCCGAGCTCCTTCATACGGGCCCGGGCGGCCGGGGAGGCCCTCCACTGGTCCTTGGGGCATTCGTCGCCGCCGAGGTGGATGAAGGGGGACCTCTCCACGGGGAAGAGGTCGAGGACTTCCTCCAGGACGCCTTCGTAGAAGCGGAGGGTGTTGTCAGTGGGGGCGAGTACGTTCGGGTTGATGCCCCAGGTGTCCCAGACGGGGAGGGTGGTCGTGTCGATGACGTCGGTGTTGCCGAGCTCCGGGTACGCGGCGATGGCGGCCTGCGAGTGGCCGGGGATGTCGATCTCGGGGACGACGCGGACATGCCGCTCGGCGGCGTACGCGACGATCTCGCGGATGTCGTCCTGGGTGTAGTAGCCGCCGTGCGGCGTCTCGTCCCAGAGCTCCGAGGCCCGGTGCCCCCGCTTCGTCCGCGCCCGCCAGGCGCCGACCTCGGTGAGCCGGGGACGCCGCTTGATCTCGATGCGCCAGCCCTGGTCGTCGGTGAGGTGGAGGTGCAGGACGTTGAGCTTGTGGGCGGCGAGGAGGTCGATGTGGCGGAGGACGTCGTCCTTGGGGAGGAAGTGGCGGGCGACGTCGAGCAGGAGGCCGCGCCAGCCGAAGCGGGGTTCGTCCTCGACGACGACCGCCGGGACGTCCCACGCGCGCGTGGGGGTGATGGGTGCGCGCCGGAAGGCTTCCGGGCCCAGCAGTTGACGGAAGGTCTGGGCCCCCCAGAAGACGCCCGCGGCGCTGCCGCCCTGGATGCGGAGGCCGTATCCGTCGATGACGATGCGGTAGCCCTCCGGTGCCAGCCGGGGGTTGATGCTCAGCACGATGCGGTTGTCGGCGTCGGTGCCGTCCGGGAACGGCAGGCCGGTGGCGGCCCCGACCGTGGCCCGGAACCACCGTGCGACGCCCTCCGTGCCCGGCCGGGCCTCCAGCAGTGTCTCCGCGTCGAGGCAGGCGTAGCCGGCGGGCGTCACCCAGTGGCAGGTGCGCGGGGCGGGGATCAGGTCGAGGGGATCCATCGGGTCGTCAGTCCTTCACCGCGCCGCCGAGCCCGGACACCAGGCGGCGTTGTACGAGTACGAAGAAGACCAGCACCGGGATGGTCATCACGGTCGAGGCGGCCATGATGCCGCCCCAGTCGTTCTCGTCCGGCTTGAAGAAGACGAGCAGCGCCATGGGGAGGGTCGACTGGGAGGTGTCGCTGATGATGAACGACTTCGCGAACAGGAAGTCGTTCCAGGTCGAGATGAAGGAGAAGACGCTCGTCGCCACGAGCCCGGGGAAGACCAGCGGGAAGAGGATCTGCCACAGGAAGCGGGTCCGGCTCGCGCCGTCGATGTACGCCGCCTCCTCCAGGGCCTCCGGGACGGCCCTGACGAAGCCGCGCAGCATCCAGATCGCGAAGGGGAGGGAGAAGGCGATGTGCGGCAGGACCAGCGAGCCGAGGGTGTTGAGCAGGCCGAAGTCCCGCATGAGGAAGAACAGCGGGATGGTCAGCGCCTCGATCGGCACCATCTGCGCGACGAGGAACATCACGAGGAGTGTCGTACGGAACCGGAAGCGGAACCGGGTGACGGCCGTCGCCGCGAGGAAGGCGATGAGGGCGGACGCGACGACGACGGTGCCCGCCACCAGCAGGCTGTTGAGGAAGTAGCGGCCGAAGTCCTGCTGTTCGAAGACGCGGCGGAAGGAGTCGAGGGACGGGGACAGGGTCCAGGGGCGGGGATGGGCGGACTGGATCTCGCCGGCCGGTTTCAGGGCGGAGAGGACCATCCAGTAGAGGGGGAAGGCGACGACGGCCGCGACGAGGAGGGCCGTGGTCTCGGCGGCCAGGCGCCACGGGCGGTGGGCACGGCGGTGCGTACGGATCACAGTTCTTCTCCCTGGCGGCGCAGCAGGCGCAGGTACACCAACGTGACCGCGAGCAGGATCAGCAGCATGACGACGCCGATCGCCGCGCCCAGGCTGTACTGCGAGGACGCGAAGGCCTTCTGGTACGCGTAGACGTTCAGGACGAGGTTCTGGCCGGCGATGCCGCCGCCGTTCGTCATCACGTAGATCTGGGTGAAGACCTTGAAGTCCCAGATGATCGACTGGATGGTGACGACGACGAGGATGGGCCGCAGCATCGGGGCGGTGACGGAGCGCCAGGTCCGCCACGGGGAGGCGCCGTCGAGGGCGGCGGCCTCCAGGACCTCGGAGGGGATGGCCTCGATGCCCGCGTAGACGGTGACCATCACGAAGGGGAACGAGCACCAGACGACCTCGAACAGGACGAGGGCGAAGGCGCTCCAGCGCCCGTACGTCCAGGAGAAGTCACCGAGGCCGAGCAGTTTGTTGACGGGGCCGAAGTCCGGGTCGAAGAGGAACACCCAGACGGTGGACCCCGTGATGGCGGGGGTCGCCCACGCGCCGAGCGCGGCGAGCATGAGCGCGAGGCGCGGCACGGCGCGGATCCGGGTGAGGAGTACGGCGAGGGCGCACCCGACGGCCAGGGTGGCGACGACGCACGCGGCGGCGAACAGCACGGTGGCGAGGAGCACCTGCCGGAACTGCGGGTCGCGGAAGAGGGCCGCGTAGTTGCCGAACCCCTGGAAGGAGGTCGGTTCACCACCGCTGACCTGAGCCTGGGTGTACTCCAGGAACGAGATGAGGCCGAGCTGCTGGACCGGGTAGACGAGGAGCGCGCCGAGCACGACGAGCGCGGGCGCGAGGTACATCCAAGGCGCCCAGCCCGCGCCACCGCGCCGCCCCGGGGCCCTCCGGTCCTTCGTGGACCGCCCGCCCCGGCCGCCGCGCTTCCCGGGCGCTCCGGGTACGGGCGAGGGGACCAGGCCCGCCGGTGCGCCCGCCCCGCCGGCCGGTCCGGCAGGTCCGGGGTTCATGGTGTCGTACGTCATCGGGTCAGCCCGCCGCCGAGCCGAAGGCCGCGTTCATCTTCCTCGCCGCGTCGCCGGATGCCGTCGCCACGTCTTTGCGGCCGCTCACGATCTCCTGGAACATCGTCGGCAGGACGAGCGAGGCGTCTATCTGCCCCCAGCCCGGGGAGGCGGGGACGAACTTCGTGCCGGCCGACAGGGTGTCGGTGAACGGCTTCACGAACGGCTGCTTCCGCGCCGCCTCCGCCCGGACGTCCGTGTACGTCGGCAGGAAGCCCATCGCGTCGAACAGCTTCCGCTGCGCGTCCTTCCCCGCCAGGGACTTCATGAGGTCCACCGCCAGCGTGCGATGCGAACTGCTCCTCAGTACGCCGACGTTGTTGCCGCCCGCGAACGCCGGGGCGATCGATCCCGCCGTCACCCCCGGCAGCGGGACGACCGCGTACCTGCCCTTCGCCTCCCCCGCCTCCACCGCCCCACGGCTGAAGTCGCCGCCGATCGCCATCGCCGCCCTGCCCGACGCGAAGGCCGTGACCGTGGCGTTGCCGCCCATGGAGGCGCACTTGGCGGCCGGGCAGTTGTCGTCGCCGAAGAGCGAGGTGTACGCGGTGATGCCCTTGCGGGCGGCCGCGCTGTCGAGGGCCGAGACGTACGAGCCGCCGCTGCGCGTGGCGAGTTCGCCGCCGTGGGCCCAGAGGAAGGGCAGCGCGCCATAGGTGTACGCGCCGCCGACGGCGATGCCGTAGAGCTCCGGTTTCGCCTTGCGGACCTTCTTCGCGGTCGCGATCAGTTCGGCCTGCGTCCGGGGCGGCGTCAGGCCCAACTCGCGGAACACGTCGGTGCGGTAGTACAGCGCCCGTACCCCGACGAAGAGCGGTGCGCCGTACACCTTCCCGTCCACCGTGACCGAGGCCCGCGCGGTGGGGTCGGTGTCCTTCGCCTCCGCCCACGCGCCGAACTCGGCGCTGACGTCGGCGAGTCCGCCGTCCTTGACGTACCCGGCGGTGTCGGTGTTGCCGTACTCGATGACGTCCGGCGCACTCGCCGGGTCGTTGAAGGCGGCTTTGACGCGCTGTGCGCGGGTGTCGACGGGGATGTACTCGACCTGTACGTCGGCGCCCCGGTGCCGCTTCTCGAAGGCGGCGACGGCCGCGTCGACGACCTGCTCCTTCGGCTTGTTGTTGACCTCCTGGAAGAGCCAGACGCGCAGCGTGCCGGTCTTCTCGTCCCCCTTGGCGCCGGTGTCGGAGGTCTGCGGGGCACAGGCGGCCGAGGCCGTCACGAGTGCGGCGAGGACGGGGGCGACGAGTCGGGCAGGAAGCTTCATGGCGGGATCCCCTCCGATGGCGTTGCAGCATACGCAACACACGTTTCGTGCTGCACAACACGCAGGAGGTTAGGGCCGCCCGAGGGCGCCCACAAGAGGTCTCGACCACTTCGCGATCACACGACAAAGGCCCCCGGGGGGCGTACCGACGTACGCGCCCCGGGGGCCACCGCCCGGCGGGCCCGGCGAACCGGGCCGGGCGTTACTTCTTGTCCTTGCCGCCCTTGTCCTTGTCGCCACCGGCGCCCATGGACTCGTAGATCTCCTTGCACATCGGGCAGACCGGGTACTTCTTCGGGTCCCGCCCCGGTACCCAGACCTTCCCGCACAGCGCCACCACGGGAGTGCCGTCGAGGGCGCTCGCCATGATCTTGTCCTTCTGGACATAGTGGGCGTAGCGCTCGTGGTCGCCGTCGCCGTGCGACACCTGCGGCGTCGGCTCTACGAGGGTCCCCGTACCTGCCCCGCGCTCGGGCTCAAGAGTGCTCATGAGCTCCAAGGGTACTCACGTCGGCGCCGTCCCGGGAGCGAGGCCCCACAGGGCCTCATGCGTGGGTGTGAGGCGCGTCACGCACACCGACAGGGGGCGGGGCGCCCCGGCACATGGCCGAAAGTCGTCGTAATGACCGACACGCTCAGTTCAGCGAGGGATCGTCCGGGTACGTGGCGATCATGGCCAGCTCGCTGCGCTGGCGCCTCAGCACGTCCCGCCACAGGCTCTCGGGCCGGGGCGAGGAGACGTCCCCCGGCTCGGAGTCCACGACGAACCAGGCGCCCTCGGCGAGCTCGTCCTCCAGCTGGCCCGGCCCCCACCCCGCGTACCCGGCGAAGATCCGCAGGCTGCCCAGCGCGGCGGCCAGCAGCTCCGGCGGGGTCTCCAGGTCGACGAGCCCGATGGCGCCGTACACCCGCCGCCAGCCCAGCGGACCCTCGTCACCAGGGATGACGGCGAGCCCGAGCGCCGCGTCGAGCGAGACCGGACCGCCCTGGAACACCACGCCCGGCTCACCGGCCAGCGGGGCCCAGCCTTCGAGGATGTCGCCGACACCGACCGGCGTCGGGCGGTTGAGGACCACACCGAGGGAGCCCTCGTCGTCGTGATCGAGCAGCAGCACCACCGCGCGGTCGAAGTTCGGGTCCGCCAGCGCGGGGGTGGCGACTAGCAGCCGTCCTGTGAGGGAGGACACCTCGGTCATGCCAGACATGATCCCGCATCTCGGCCGTCCGCGGGGGGCGAGCGGCCGACTCGCGACCACCGCGACCGATCCGCTGCTCACACGCCGCCCGGAGTCCGTCCTGGCCGAAAGCGGACCGTAACCGTCCGCAAGGAGCGGAGGACAGAGGGTGTTGTGCCGAATTCATTACATCTGACTGGCGTCCTCGGGCTACCAAGAAGGCCGCTCCGCCCCCTTACCCTTTTCCCTGGCCCCCTGCCCGACCTCTCCGGAACGCGAGATTCATGACCGGCACAGACGATGTACTGCTTGTCCACGGCGGAACCCCGCTGGAGGGCGAGATCCGCGTCCGCGGCGCGAAGAACCTCGTGCCCAAGGCGATGGTCGCCGCCCTGCTCGGCAGCGGGCCGAGCCGGCTGCGCAATGTGCCCGACATCCGTGACGTCCGCGTCGTCCGCGGACTGCTCCAGCTGCACGGTGTGACGGTGCGCCCCGGCGAGGAGCCGGGCGAGCTGGTCCTGGACCCGACGTACGTCGAGTCCGCCAACGTCGCCGACATCGATGCCCACGCGGGCTCGTCGCGCATCCCCATCCTGTTCTGCGGCCCACTGCTGCACCGCCTCGGCCACGCCTTCATCCCGGGCCTGGGCGGCTGCGACATCGGCGGCCGGCCGATCGACTTCCACTTCGACGTACTGCGCCAGTTCGGCGCGACGATCGAGAAGCGGGCGGACGGCCAGTACCTGGAGGCCCCGCAGCGGCTGCGCGGCACGAAGATCCGGCTGCCGTACCCCTCGGTCGGCTCGACCGAGCAGGTGCTGCTGACGGCCGTGCTGGCGGAGGGCGTCACGGAGCTGTCGAACGCGGCCGTGGAGCCGGAGATCGAAGACCTCATCTGCGTCCTGCAGAAGATGGGCGCGATCATCTCCATGGACACCGACCGGACCATCCGGATCACCGGTGTCGACAAGCTCGGCGGCTACACCCACCGGGCGCTCCCGGACCGCCTGGAGGCGGCCTCCTGGGCGAGCGCGGCGCTGGCGACCGAGGGCAACATCTACGTGCGCGGCGCGCAGCAGCGCTCGATGATGACGTTCCTCAACACCTTCCGGAAGGTCGGCGGCGCCTTCGAGATCGACGACGAGGGCATCCGCTTCTGGCACCCGGGCGGCGCGCTCAACGCGATCGCCCTGGAGACGGACGTACACCCCGGCTTCCAGACCGACTGGCAGCAGCCGCTGGTGGTCGCCCTGACGCAGGCGGCGGGCCTGTCCATCGTCCACGAAACGGTGTACGAGTCCCGGCTCGGCTTCACCTCCGCGCTGAACCAGATGGGCGCGCACATCCAGCTGTACCGGGAGTGCCTGGGCGGCTCGGACTGCCGCTTCGGCCAGCGCAACTTCCTGCACTCGGCGGTCGTGTCGGGCCCGACGAAACTCCAGGGCGCGGATCTGGTCATCCCCGACCTGCGCGGTGGCTTCTCGTACCTGATCGCGGCCCTGGCGGCGCAGGGGACGTCGCGGGTGCACGGCATCGACCTGATCAACCGTGGCTACGAGAACTTCATGGAGAAGCTCGTGGAGCTCGGCGCCAAGGTCGAACTGCCCGGCAGCGCGATCGTCTGACGCCCCGTAAGCCCTTTTGACGGCCCCTCGCTCCCGCGAGGGGCCGTCGGCCGTTCCCGGCCCCGGCAGGGCCGTACGGAGCCTGCACGGGGGCCGTACGGGGGTTCCCGGCCCC
Source organism: Streptomyces sp. NPDC000229 (assembly GCF_040300825.1). Lineage (NCBI taxonomy): Bacteria > Bacillati > Actinomycetota > Actinomycetes > Kitasatosporales > Streptomycetaceae > Streptomyces > Streptomyces sp. NPDC000229. The sequence goes on along the minus strand of NZ_JBEPEL010000014.1, from coordinate 90,405 downwards.
GGCAGGGCCGTACGGAGCCTGCACGGGGGCCGTACGGGCGCTGTACGAGGCATGTACGCGCGCTGTACGGCGGCGGTACGGGTGTCAGGGCGGCCGCCCGCCCGCGTACGGCTCGGCAGGGAGCCGGACGGCGCCCGCCTCGCGAGCGAGCCGCGCCCCCGGCGGGCCTGCGGACGGCGGTCACCCCCCAGCGCCGTTCAGCGCCGCTCAGCGCCGCGCCGCCGCGCCGCGAGCGCCCTGGCGCCGTGCGGGGCCGCACCGGGCTCGCTCCGGGCATGCGGAAGGGCGGCCGCCCCGTGAGGGGTGACCGCCCTTCTCGATGCGCCCTGGGGACTTACTTGCCCTTGGCGGCTTCCTTGAGCTTCGAGCCCGCGGAGACCTTCACGCTGTAGCCGGCCGGGATGTTGATCGGGTCGCCGGTCTGCGGGTTGCGAGCGGTGCGAGCGGCACGGTGGGTGCGCTCGAAGGTCAGGAAGCCGGGGATGGTGACCTTCTCGTCGCCCTTGGCGACGACCTCGCCGACGGTCTCGGCGAGCGCGGCCAGCACGGCGTCGGCGTCCTTGCGGGTCACCTCGGCGCGGTCGGCCAGGGCGGCCACCAGCTCACTGCGGTTCATGTTGTACTCCCGTGTTCTTCTTGCTGTTGAGGCGTGCCACGCGGCGAAGCCGCATATTGGGCACAGCGAAGCCGATGCTGCCAGGGCCCTTGGACAGTCCCCGGACCCGGGTCTGCTGTCAGACCCTCGCGCCCGAATACGCATCCTGCCCCCACCAGCGGCGGGAAAGCCAATCCGGCACCCTCCGGAGTCACACGAAAAGCGCCACAGCCCCGCCGTGGTGACGTTGAGTCGACTGTGCCGGGACTCCCCGGAGCCGAACCGCCACCCTAAAGGCGGCTTTACGGCCCGGGGACGCGCGACGCGCCGGAGGTCAGGCGGACGTGGGCGCCGTCACACCGCCGCCGGCGGCCTTGGCGGCGTCGCGCACCGCGCCCGCCACGGCGCCCGCGACCTTGTCGTTGAAGACCGACGGGACGATGTAGTTCGGGTTCAGCTCGTCCTCGGTGACGACGTCCGCGAGGGCGCTCGCCGCCGCCAGCATCATCTCCGTGTTGACCGTCCGCGACTGGGCGTCGAGGAGGCCGCGGAAGACGCCCGGGAAGACCAGCACGTTGTTGATCTGGTTGGGGAAGTCGGACCGGCCGGTGGCCACAACTGCCGCCGTCTGGCGGGCGATTGCAGGCTCGACCTCGGGGTCCGGGTTCGCGAGCGCGAACACGATCGCGCCCTCCGCCATGGCCGCCACGTCGTCGCCCGACAGGACGTTCGGGGCGGAGACCCCGATGAAGACGTCGGCGCCGCTCACGGCCTCCTTGAGGGTGCCGGTGACACCCTCGGGGTTGGTGTTGTCGGCGATCCAGCGCAGCGGCGACTCGGGGTCGGCGGAGACGAGGTCCTCACGGCCCGCGTGCACCACGCCGTGGATGTCGGCGACGACGGCGTGCTTGACGCCCGCCGCGATGAGCAGCTTGAGGATGGCCGTACCGGCCGCTCCGGCGCCGGACATGACGACCCGTACGTCCCCGATGGCCTTGCCGACGACCCGGAGGGCGTTGGTCAGGGCGGCCAGGACGACGATCGCGGTGCCGTGCTGGTCGTCGTGGAAGACCGGGATGTCGAGGGCCTCGCGCAGCCGGGCCTCGATCTCGAAGCAGCGGGGCGCGGAGATGTCCTCCAGGTTGATGCCCGCGAAGCCGGGGGCGATCGCCTTGACGATCTCGACGATGGCGTCGGAGTCCTGGGTGTCGAGGCAGATGGGCCAGGCGTCGATGCCGGCGAACCGCTTGAAGAGGGCGGCCTTGCCCTCCATCACCGGCAGCGCGGCCTTGGGGCCGATGTTGCCGAGGCCCAGCACGGCGGAGCCGTCCGTCACAACTGCGACGGAATTGCGCTTGATGGTGAGGCGGCGGGCATCCTCGGGGTTCTCGGCGATGGCCATGCAGACCCGGGCCACGCCGGGGGTGTAGACCATGGAGAGGTCGTCACGGTTGCGGATGGGGTGTTTGGACGCCATCTCGATCTTGCCGCCGAGGTGCATCAGGAACGTACGGTCGGAGACCTTGCCCAGGACGACGCCCTCGATGCCGCGCAGCTTCTCGACGATCTCGTCGGCGTGCGCGGTGGAGCTCGCGGCGATGGTGACGTCGATCCGCAGCTTTTCGTGGCCGGACGCGGTGACGTCGAGGCCGGTGACCGAGCCGCCGGAGGATTCCACAGCCGTGGTGAGCTGGGAGACCGCTGTTCCGCTCGCGGGCACCTCCAGCCGGACCGTCATCGAGTACGAGACGCTGGGCGCCGTTGCCATGGCCGTGTTCCTCTGCTTTCCCTGGTTCGTTGCCGCACCGCGCCGGCGGGTGGCCGGGCGGAGCCCTCCGATGGTCGCACCTACCTGCGAGTAGCAGGTAATAGCGGTCGTTTCGGTCGCGCACAGTTTTCGGAAACTGTTTTCCACCATACGAGATAACCTGGTCTTGGTGGAAGCCCCAACGGGCAAACGACAGCAGGTCCGCGTCATCGGACGATGACACGGACCTGCTGGGTACGACTTGAGTGGCACCGACCCGCCATGCTCGCCTCGCGGCAAGTGGTCGCTCGTAGCGACGAAGGTTGGGCCCGGGGGCTTGGATCGAGCCGGTGCCACAACCCAGGCTAACAAACCGCCCCGGTAAGTGATTCCCCCCTCGCCGGACGACCCGGAATCAGTCCCGGAGCAAGTCCGGCACACCCTCCGCGTCCGGGTCGTCGCGGCGGCCCGAGACCACCGTCAGCTGCTGTGTCGCACGGGTGAGCGCCACGTACAGCACCCGCAGGCCGGCCGGCGACTCGTCGGCGATCTCGGCCGGAGAGACGACCACCGTGGCGTCGTACTCCAGGCCCTTCGCCTCCAGGCTGCCCAGGGCCACGACCCGTTCGCCCAGGTCCGCCAGCCAGCGCGCCGCCTGCTCGCGCCGGTTCATCGCGACCACGACGCCCACCGTGCCGTCCACCCGGTCCAGCAGCCGCCGCGCCTCCTCCCGTACGACCTCGGCCAGGTCCCCGTCCCCCACGGCCACGAAGCGGGGCTCCACGCCCGTGGAGCGGACCGCCCGGGGCGCCTCCATGCCCGGCATGGCGAGGGCCAGCACCTTGGCCGCGAGCTCCGCGATCTCGGCCGGGTTCCGGTAGTTCACCGTCAGCTCGAAGCGGCGGCGCGGCCGGGTGCCCAGCGCCTCGTCCCGCGCCTCGGCCGCCTCGTCCGGCACCGACCACGACGACTGGGCCGGGTCACCCACCACCGTCCAGGTGGCGTGCCGTCCGCGCCGGCCGACCATCCGCCACTGCATGGGCGTGAGGTCCTGCGCCTCGTCGACGATCACATGGGCGTACTCGGTGCGCTCCTGGGCCAGCCGCTCCGCCCGCTCGCGCTGGGTCTCCTCCCGAACCGGCATCAGCTCCTCCAAGCCGGTCAGCTGGTCCAGCGGGTCGAACTCCCGCTTCTTCCGCGGGCGCGCGGGGGCGCCGAGCAGCGTCTGGAGCTCGTCCAGCAGGGCCACGTCGTGCACCGACAGCTCGTCGCGCCGCAGCGAGCGGGCCACGCGCCGCACCTCGCCCGGGTTGAGCACCCGGCGGCCCCAGCGGCCCAGCCGCCTCTCGTCGGCCATGGAGCCGAGCACCCGGCGCGGGGTGAGCTCGGGCCACCAGGCGTTGAGGAAGTCGATGAAACTGTCCTCCGACGTGACGTCCTCGTCGAAGGAGGAGCGCAGCTCGGCCGCCAGCTCCGGGTCACCGGGGTGCCGCGACGCCGCGCCCGACTTGGCGTACAGGGCGTCCAGCAGCAGCTTGCGGGCCCGCGGGCGCAGCAGATTGACCGGCGCCGTGCCGCCGAGGGCGGCGTGCCGGATCCGGGTCAGCTCGTCGCCCTCCAGCTCCAGGCGCCGCCCGAAGGCCACCACCCGCAGCCGCTCGGGGGCCTCCCCCAGCTCCAGGGCGCCGCGCACGGCCTTGCGCAGCACCGCGCGCATCCGCGAGGAGCCCTTGACGCGGGCGACGGCCGGCTCGTCGTACGCGGTGGCCTCCACCCCGTCGACCAGGCTGCCGACCGCGCGGATCGCCACCTGGCCCTCCTCGCCCAGCGACGGCAGGACGCCCTCGGTGTAGGCGACCAGCAGCGGGGTCGGCGAGACGATCAGGATGCCGCCCGCGTATCTGCGCCGGTCCTGGTAGAGCAGATAGGCGGCGCGGTGCAGCGCGACGGCCGTCTTGCCGGTGCCGGGGCCGCCCTCGACGTACGTCACGGAGGCGGCGGGCGCGCGGATGACGAGGTCCTGCTCGGCCTGGATGGAGGAGACGATGTCGCGCATGGTGTGGCTGCGGGCCTGGCCGAGAGCGGCCATCAGGGCGCCGTCGCCGATCACCGCCAGGTCCTCGCCGCCGAGGCGGGCCTTCACCTCGGGGCGCATCAGGTCGTCCTCGACGCCGAGGACCTTGCGGCCCCGGGAGCGGATGACCCGGCGGCGTACCACCCGGCCCGGTTCGACCGGGGTGGACCGGTAGAAGGGCGCGGCGGCCGGGGCGCGCCAGTCGATGACGAGCGGCGCGTAGTCGGAGTCCAGGACGCCGATGCGGCCGATGTGGAGGGTCTCCCCGATGTCGGCGGTGCCGTCCGGGCGTACGGCGTCGTCGGCCGGCTCGACGGAGGTGTACGCGCCGTCGGGGCCCTTCTTGCCGTCCTTGCCGTACAGCAGGTCGATGCGGCCGAAGAGGAAGTCCTCGTACTCGTTGTTGAGCCGGTTGAGGTGGATACCGGCCCGGAACACCTGGGCGTCCCGCTCGGCGAGCGCGCCGGGCGTGCCCACCTGGCCGCGCTTGGCGGCGTCGTTCATCAGGAACTCCGCCTCGTGGATCTTCTCCTCGAGGCGGCGGTACACCTGGTCCAGGTGGTCCTGTTCGACACCGATCTCTCGGTCGCGGATCGTATCGACACCACGGTCGGCTTCCTGCGCGGCCACCGAGGCCCCCTTCTGACGTGCTGGGCAGCCGTCGAGCGTACGCCACGGAAGGGGGCTGTGTCAGGCGCCGGCCGCGGGGACCTCCACGAGGCGCTCTCCGTCGAACGTGCGGACCTCGAAGTGGTCGATCTCGTTCCGGTCCATGGCGGCACCTCCGTGGACGTACAGCGGGTTCTTGCCGACCTCGTGCGTACTGCCCGGGATGCCGTATCCCCACTTCGGGACCGCCCAGGACGTGACGACCTCCTCCTCGCCGGTCTTGGAGACGGCGATCAGGTTGCACTTCAGCGGGCCCTTGACGTTCTTGAGCTCCAGGACCGTGTGGGTGCCCCAGGCCTTCTTCTCCATCCCGACCGTGGCGCTGACCTTGGTGGACGCGTCGGTGTGCTGGACCTTCTCGTCCATGTGGTGGAAGAAGGCGTCCTCGGCGGGGCTGGTGGGGTGCGGGTCGATGGCCTGGTTGGTCCGGTTGGTCTCCTCGCCGGAGGTGGCCACGAACGCGGCCGTGGGACCGGCGATGATCAGCACGGCGGCCGCCGCGACCAGGAAACGGCTGCGGCGGCGGCGCTGGGCTCGTTTGGCGGCCACCTCGTCGACGAGGCGGTCCAGCATCGGTGCCGGTGGAGCCCCCGGGGCGCCGGGGCGTTCCGGCATCGGCAGGACGACCGGCCGGGCGGCCGGGCCGGGGGCCTCGGCGAGCATGGCCAGCATCGGTTCCATCCCGGAAAACTCCTCCAGGTGGTGGGCGCACAGGTCGCAGCCCGCCAGATGCGCCTCGAAGGCGGTGGCTTCGGCGTCGTCGAGAATGCCGAGCACGTACGCGCCGACTGCGTCGTGCACCGACTCGTTCCCCTGTGGAGCGTGGTGCGACATCATGCCGAGATCCCCCTCTCCTCCAGCGCGAGCTTCATCGAACGCAGTGCGTAGAACACCCGGGACCGGACGGTCCCGCTGGGTATGCCGAGGATTTCGGCAGCCTCGTTGACCGTACGCCCCTTGAAATACGTCTCGACCAAGACTTCCCGGTGGGCCGGGGTCAAATCGTCGAGCGCATCAGAGAGCGTCATCAGCCACAACGCCTTGTCGATCTCGTCCTCCGCGGGCATGACCTCAAGCGGCGACGGATCGACCTCCTGCGGCCGGGCCTGCCGGCTTCGGTGGCCGTCGATGACGATGCGCCGGGCGACCGTCACCAGCCAGGGTCGGACAGAGCCGGTCGCCCGATTGAGCTGACCGGCGTTCTTCCAGGCACGGATGAGCGTCTCCTGTACGACGTCCTCGGCTCGCTGGCGGTCGCCGGCGACGAGGCGGAGTACATAGGCGAGCAGGGGCCCGGCGTGTTCACGGTAGAGGGCCCGCATCAACTCTTCGTCCGGGACGTCGGGTTGGGTGCGGGCGGGCACCGCTCGATGCCGGGCGCGATGCGTCCCCCGACGGTCATCGGCCACGGCGGCATCCTTGCGCACCTGGAACCTCCCGGTCGAGACCTTGATCTGACTCGTTGTCTCCCATCACTACGTGGGGGGCGGGAGGGTTTACTCAACGCGGGGAGATTTTTTCTCAGGAAGTTTCGTAACTACCCGTGTGTACGCGCCCGGTGGCGCGCCACACGCTCCCTGTTGCCGCACATCTCGCTGGAGCACCAGCGGCGGCGGCGCCCCCGCGATGTGTCGAGATACACACGCCGGCAGCCCTCCCCCTCGCACTGGCGCAGCCGGGCGCGGGTGACGGGGTCGGTGAGCAGGTCGACCGCGTCACGGGCGACGGCCGCGAGGAGGGCGCCGCAGTCGGGCGGTGCGGCCAGGGCGCGTACGAGGCCGCCCTCTTCGCCGCGTACGGCGCGGGGCGCGGGGGGCGGGGCGGCGGCGAGGGCGTTGAGGTGGTCGAGGCGTGGACCGGCGTGCCCCCCGTGACCGTCGAGCTGGTCCCGTACCAATTGGTCGATGTCGCAGGCCAGTTCGGCGAAGCGTTCCGCCCACCGCCCGTCGACCCCGTCGAGCGGTGTCCCCGCCGGTACGAGTCCGGCGACGTGGAGCCACTGTGCGAGCCGTCCGGCGTCGGACGGCGGCTCGGCCATCAGGTCCAGGCAGAGCCGCCCGGAGTGGAACCGCCATGCCACCATGCGCCCCAGAGTGCCCGCCCGGGGCGGCGACCGGAACCCCGCCTACGCGACCGGGGGCGGGTCGTCGTGCAGAATCCGCTGGAACAGGTGGTGATCGCGCCACGCTCCGTCGATGTGCAGGTAGCGCGGGGCGGTGCCGAACCGCTCGAAGCCGCTTTTGAGCAGGACGCGTTGGGAGGCGGCGTTGGCGATGACGGTGCCGGCCTCGACGCGGTGCAGTCCCAGCTCCTCACGCGCGGCCCGGCACACGTGCGCCACCAGCCGGGTGGCCAGCCCGCGGCCGGTGCGTTCGCCGTCGACCCAGTACCCGAGGTGGGCGCTGCGGAAGGGCCCGAGGGCGATCCCGGAGAGGGTGGCGAGCCCGATGATCCGCCCGTCCTCGGCGAGGGCCCAGGAGCGGCTGCCGGAGGCGGACAGGCGGGCGGCCTGGGCGTCGGCGGTGTAGTACGTCTCGGGGCGGTGCGGCTCCCAGGGCCGCATGTGCTCCCGGTTGCGGACGAGGGCTTCGGCGAGCGCGGGCGCGTCGGCGGGGCCGGCGGGGCGGACGGAGAGGGTCATCCCCGTACCGTAGATCGCCCCGCCGGGACCTCACGCGTCGGCGTACTTGGCGTCCGCGCCCGGGTCCAGGGCCAGGCGGTAGCCCCGCTTGACGACCGTCTGAATCAGCTTGGGGGCGCCCAGGGCCGAGCGGAGGCGGGCCATCGCCGTCTCCACGGCGTGCTCGTCGCGCCCCGCGCCCGGCAGGGCACGCAGCAGGTCGGCGCGGGAGACGACCCAGCCGGGGCGGCGCGCCAGGGAGTGGAGCAGGGACATGCCCGCCGGCGGCACGGGGCGCAGGTCGCCGTCGACCAGCACGGCGTGGCCCCGGATCTCGATGCGGCGACCGGCGACCGGAAGGGTGCGCGCCCGTCCGGGCAGCTCCTGGCACAGCAGCTGGACCAGGGGGCCGAGCCGGAAGCGGGCCGGCTGGACGGTGTCGATGCCGTGCGCCTGGAGCGGCAGGGCGGTGACGGGTCCGACGCAGGCGGCCAGCACGTCGTGGCGCAGCGCGTCGAGCAGCTCGGGCAGCAGGCCCCGGTCCTGGGCGCGGGTCAGGAGCGAGGCGCCCGCCGGGGCGCTGGTGAAGGTCACCGCGTCCAGCGACCGGGCGACGGTGGCGTCGATGAGCCGGTCCAGGGGCGCGAGGTCCTCGGGCGGCATCCACCGGTAGACGGGGACGACCACGACGTCGGCGCCCGCGTCGCGCAGCGCCTCGACGAACCCGGGCAGCGGCTCGCCGTGCAGCTGGAGCGCGATGCGGCGCCCGGTGACGTCCTGGCCGAGGAGCCGCTCCAGTACCTCGGCCATGGAGTCGGAGGCGGGCGACCACTCCTCGGTCAGCCCGGCCGCCCGGACCGCGCCCTTGACCTTGGGGCCCCGGGCGAGGACCTGCGCGCCGCGCAGCCGGTCGAGGAGTTCCTCGCCGTGGCCCCAGCCGTCGGCCGCCTCCAGCCAGCCCCGGAAGCCGATCGCGGTCGTGGCGACCACGATGTCCGGGGCGTGGCTGACGAGGGCGTTGGTGGCGTCGAGGAGTTCGGCGTCGTCGGCGAGCGGCACGATCCGCAGCGCCGGGGCGTGCTGGACGGCCGCGCCGCGGCGTTCCAGCAGCGCGCCCAGCTCGTCCGCGCGGCGGGCCGCGGTGACGCCGACGGTGAACCCGGCCAGCGGGCCGTGGGAACCATGCTCTTGCTCGTGCATGACACCAGAGACTGGCAAGGATCCGTGACGGTCTCGGTTCCCCTGGGTTTCTCCCCCGTTACGTACGTCGCCGCCGAGTGCCACGCTCGTCACACCTCGGAGTAGCTGAGCTGCCGCTTCGCGGGGATCTCCACCGGACGGCGAAGGTATACCGCCCAGGTGACGGTCAGGCACGCCGCGTAGAAGAGGAGGAAGGCGACGAAGGCGGCGGTGCCGGTGCCCGCGGTCTGGAAGGACTGCCGGAAGGCGAGGTTGATGGCGAGCCCGCCGACCGCGCCGACCGCGCCGATCAGTCCGATCGCGGCGCCGGAGAGCCGGCGGCCGTACGCGTCGGCCTCCTCGCCCTCCAGGCCCGAGGCGTGCGCCTTGGCCTGGAAGATGGCGGGGATCATCTTGAACGTGGAGCCGTTGCCGAGCCCGCTGAGGATGAACAGGGAGATGAAGCCGACGAGAAAGACGGCGAGCGACTCGATGACGGAGGCGTAGACGACCACGCCGGTCGCGGCGGCCATGGCGACGAAGGTCCCCACCGTGATGCGGGCGCCGCCGTGCCGGTCGGCGAGGGAGCCGCCGAGCGGCCGGATCAGGGAACCGAGCAGCGGGCCGATGAAGGTGAGGGAGGCGGCCTGGAGCGGCGTACGCCCGAACTGGGTCTGGAGCACGAGACCGAAGGCGAAGCTGTAGCCGATGAACGAGCCGAACGTGCCGATGTAGAGGAACGCCATGATCCAGGTGTGGGCGTCCTTGACGGCCTCCTTGACGGCGCCGGTGTCGTTCTTCACGGGCGCCAGGTTGTCCATGTACAGCGCGGCGCACACGGCGGCGGCCACGATCAGCGGGATGTAGATCCCGAGCACGACCCGCGGCTCGGCCGCGCCCGCCGTACCGATGACCAGCAGGCCGACGAGCTGCACCACGGGGACGCCGATGTTGCCGCCGCCCGCGTTGAGGCCGAGGGCCCAGCCCTTCTTGTGGAGCGGGAAGAAGGCGTTGATGTTCGTCATCGACGAGGCGAAGTTGCCGCCGCCCACGCCGGTGAGCGCGGCGACCAGCAGGAAGGTGGTGTACGACGTGCCCGGCTCCATCACGGCGTACGCGGCGCCCGTGGGCAGCAGGAGCAGCAGCGCGCTGAAGATGGTCCAGTTGCGGCCGCCGAAGCGGGCGACGGCGAAGGTGTACGGGATCCGGATCATGGCGCCGACGAGCGTCGCGACCGCGATGAGGGAGAACTTGCCGGCCGGGTCGATCCCGTACTGCGGTCCCATGAACAGGACCATCACCGACCACAGCGACCAGATGGAGAACCCGATGTGCTCGCAGAGGACGGAGAAGAGCAGGTTGCGCTTGGCGATCCGCTCCCCCTTCTCCCGCCAGAAGGTCTCGTCCTCAGGGTCCCACTGCTCGATCCACCGGCCGCTCATCGCGTACCTCCACTGCTGCTGTCAGATCCCGAATCCCGTCAGGACCGACGCTAGGGAGGATGCGTTTCAGCCCGGTCATATGACGTGACCGGGCTGAAACCTTGATCTCACATGTGGCCGGGCGGGTGGGTGAGGACCCCGGATCGCTCCTCAGAGTGTGCGCAGTGCACGGCCCTCGTGGTCGCCCGTGTTGCACCACCAGACGGCGTGGCCCTCGTGGACCACCGCGTGCAGCCCCGTACCGTGCAGCGGGCACAGCGGCCACAGCACTCTGTAGCGGTCTGCCAGATACGTCTGGATGGCATCAGCCACCTCCGCGTACACCCCGTTCCGGTCGAACGACTGGATACCTGATTCGGCAACCGTCACCATGCCGCCGGGGAAGTCGGGAGAGGGCTCTGAGGCGTCAGGGTGGAGAGGAATTCCGTGACCCGTGTCCCGACGCGCGACGTCCGCCAGCTCCTCGAAGGCCTGACACGTCAAGTCCAATTTGCGATGGAGGGCCATGAGTGCCAAGCGTGACGACGGGAGTTCGCCGTTCTCCCGGTAGACGCGCCGGATCCAATCGATCGACTGCTTGTTCGGCATCGCAGAGCCGAGCTCGTATTCCATGCGCCGCAGCCACTGCGTGAATGAACGCTCATAGCGCCGTTCGAACTCGCATCCGTCCACGGGGATGCGCCTCCTGGCCGATAGGGGCCGGCCGGCCCCGCACGGATTGCGGGACCGGCCGGGGAAGTGGGTAATTCAGTCGGGTCGGAGGGTCGATCCCGCCTCCGGATCACCCCCGGTACTTACCTCCACCGCTGAACGACTGGTAGATACTCCAGTAATACCTGGTGTAACCGAGTCGGGCCTCGCCATAGGCGTAGAACTGAACGGAATCACCCGGATCCATCCAGCACGTGCCCTTCCAGCAGCTGTGCTTGCCGCGCCCACCATTCCCGTACCAGTACCCGTGGAAATTGTACGAACCGAACTCACCGTGGGAGTAGCTCGAACCGAACACCTTCACACCACGGACGGACAGCGTGTACTTCCAGCCCTTGTAGATCCAGGCATCGCGCCATCCCTTACGGAACCACATGTCCCACTGCACGGAACACTTATGTGATGACTTGTCGCAGATCCGGCGGATGCGCACGCACGTATAGGTCGTGCAGGCTTGCTGGACCCGCTCCATGAGAGCGGCACCGCCAAGGTCGAACTTGTTCTGGGGGTCGGCGCAGGCGTACTCGTAGCTGTTGCAGCTGCCACCGTAGACGGGGTCGGACGACAGGAAGCGACCAGTGGCCGGATTGTAGAGCCTGACTCCCATGAGGGTGAGGGACGAAGGGGTCTCCGCCGACCGCTTGTGACCACCCAGCCAGCCGTAACGCGTGGCTGCCTGGCCGGAGCGCGGATTGCCGTACTCGTCCGAGTCCAGGGCGACCGGGGCCTTGGCTGTGTCCAGCGGAAGCTGGAGGGCCACATCACCGTGGAGTGTGGTGAGGTGCAGGACGGTGTCACCCGACCCGCTGGTGGTGGCGGCCAAGTGTCCGGTGGCGGAGTCGACATTACGGGTCAACGCACCGGTGGCGGTGTCCTCCACGACCCAGCGGGGGCTGTCCCCATCGCCGTCGTAGTGGTTGAGCTTCGACGCGGTCTGCGTCCAGGTGCCACCGTTCTCGGCCTCCACCTTCCAGGAGCGGTGCCGCAGGGCTGCGTCCAGCTGCCAGGTCTGGCGCTTGCCGTTCGCGATCTGCTGGTGGGCGAGGTCATTGGCGTAGTAACCGATGACGTTGCCCGGCATCGCGGTGGTGCGGCCGAGAGCGTCATAGACGTAACCGGAGTCCACCAAGCGGTCGGCGCTGTCGTACGTGTGGCTGGTGGTGGTGCCTCCCGCGACGGGACAACCGCTGCCGGACGTGCCGGTGGCAGTGGTCAGGGCGGTGCGGTTCGCCCGCTTGTCCAGGGTGTAGCTGCGGCGCGTACAGACCTCGCCAACAGTGTCGTCGACCGAGGTCAGGCGCCCGCCCTTGTCATAGCGGTACGACTGGCTGCTCCACCCCTGGTGGCTCGTGACCTGGTCGTGGATGGATCTGGTGACCGTGTCCGTGTAGACGGTCACGCCATCGCTGTCGCGGGTGTAAACCCGCGACGTCGGAGCACCAGTGGTGTCCTCGGTGACGGTGAGTGTGTAGCCGCCCGGCAACTTCTCCGTGGAGACGGAGCCGTCCGCGTCGAAGGAAGCCTGGAAAGTACCCGCTATGGAGTCGGTGGCGGCGATGGCCAGCCCTCGCGGTTCGACGGAGTGGTCGTAGCTGTAGGTGACCGTCGAGGGCGCGGTGTCCGTGACCTTGACCGGCCGGTCGAGCACGTCGTACTCGGTCTTCGTGGTGCCGCCGTCGGCGTCGGTGTACGAGATGAGCCGGCCGAGCTTGTCGTACGCCTTGGTGATCGTGCCTGCGGCCGGCGAACTGATCTTGGTCACCTGGCCGGTCGCCGGGTCGTACTGAGTCGTCGACTCGGGTACGGCCTGACCGAGGCCGCCGGACACCGTCACGGTGACGGGCCGGCCCGCAGTGTCGTACGACGTCGTCGCCGTACGGATCACGCCGTTGGCGGTGTCCGTGACCTTGGTCACCTGACCGACGACGCTGTACTCGGTGGTGGTGTCGGGCAGCTCAGCCGGATGCGAGCCACCGCCGGTGATATCGCCGGCCGGGCCGGTCCAGCAGACCTGGTCGGCCCACTCGGGGCGGCCCTTGCACCAGCCCGTGCCGTCCGCGGCCCAGTACTCGGTGATGCGGGTGGCGGCGTCGTTTCCATTGCCCCCGGGGAGGGTCTGGGAAGTGACGCGGCCCTGGCTGTCGTACACGGTTCCAGTGATCAGGTCCAGACCGCCGGAGTCCTGGATCCGCAGCGTGGGCAGGCCCTTCGCCCAGTCGTACTGCGTCTCGTTGACACGCTTCTCACCCATGACGGCGTAGTAGTCACGCACCCGGGCACCGGTGATCTCCATGGTGACCTGGTCCTTGACGGCCGCGGTGCCGTCGGTCGGACGGCCCTCGTCGTACTCCTTCACCGTCCAGGACCTTGCGGGGACCGACGTACCGGCCGCCACCAGCACGGTCGTACCGTCCTTGAGGTCCTCGGTGAGTTCCACCCGGTGGAGCGGACCGAACTCCTCCGTCTGACGGGTTCCGCTCGCGTTGTAGAGCCATACCGACGACAACAGCTGAGCACGCTCTGCGGGGGATCGGCTGATGATGCCGAGATCGGTCAGTGCCGCCTTCTGCTGCGCCGTGGTGCCCAGTGCCAGTGCTCTGTTTCCGGCGCTCAGCTCACGGATGGTGTTTCCGAACCGGTCGTACTCGGTCGTGGAAACATTCTTGCCCGGGCCGGCGGTGTTCACCGTACGGCCGGAGGCGTTGAGGTACGTCACCATGGCCCGCGCGTAGTCACCGGTGGCGAGGTTCGCTCCCGAGTGGGATGCGGGAACGGAATCGGCGGGAAAAACCGCGGTCGCGTCGGTGGGGTGGTCGAGCTGGCCCCAGGCGGCCACATCGGCCGACCCCATGGCGTGCGGCGCCTTTGCTCCGGTCAACGGGACACCGTAGACGATGCTGGTGACCGCGTTGCCCTCGGTGGTGTCCACCGTGCCCTGCTTCAGCGCAGACCGGGACACCTTCAGCAGCATTCCGTCACCGGCGGCCGTGCCGGCCCCGGCGTTGCCGTAGGTGAAGGTGTACGGCAGCTGCCCTTGCGGGGAGAGCCAGGTGATCCGGCCGCCCCAGTAGGCATACTGCGTCTGCGAGGCCTGACTCAGGCGCGGGTCCCACTGCTGGCGCATTCGGCCGGTGGAGTCGTAGCGGTACTTCGCGACGGCGGTCGCCGTGGCGGAGGCGGCACCGGGCGCGGTGGCCCACAGCCGGAGCTCGCTTACCTGACCCGCGAAGTCACCGAACTCCGCGCTGGTCGCGGTACCGGTGGCAGTGGTGGACGTGGCGTAGACGAACTCGAGAACCCGGCACCCCTTGGTCGACGGGTCCGTCTCACACGTGGCGGGGGTTGCGGCCGAGGTGGGGGCGATGATCCGCTTGGGACGGGCCAGTCTCTTGCCGTCCACCGTCACGGCCTCCGAAACGACCTTGGTGGTGGAGTGGGAAAGGCCGTCCGTCAGTGTGCTGGATACAGGCCAGGTCGTCGCGGCGGTGTCGGGCTTGGTGAAAGTGGTGACCGTGCCCTCCGTGTCGGACAGCGTGAAGGAACCCGTCGTGCTTCCCTTCAGCGTCAGGCTTTCCGAGCCGGGCTCAGGGATCCAGCCGGTCTTGGCGGCGTTCGCCGTGAAGTGGATGGCGTTGCCCCCGGACAGCACGACGGCGACTGCCGTGTCCGAGACCCTGCGGATATGGGTGTAGTTCGAGTCGGTGGTCTCCGCCGTCGTACCGGCTGCCCACTCCTTTCCGAAGATCGGCGCCTGCCCTTCCTGCTGCGCCCCCACGTCCGGCACGCGCGAGGAGGAGCTGCGAGTAACCGCCATGCCGAAGAACGACGCGTCGGTCTGCGACAGGGCGTAATCACCCGTGAGCAGGTTGACGGTCCCCGGACCCACGGGGGCGTTCGCGGCGCCGTCGGCGTTGCGGTCCACGATGACGGTCAGCGGAACGGTGCTGTTCGACGCCGAATCGGGACCGGCGAAGTCTGCCTTGATCTCGACCGTGCCGTCAGGGTCGACGGTGTCAGTGGCGTTCCACACCAGCGGCGCGTTCTTGCCGTTCACCAGCGGGACCGGCCATGCGGTCAGGGCGGTGCCGCCCGCGGTCACATCGCCGGCCGGGATCACCGTCCACGCGTCCGCCTCCGAACGGCGCCAGGAGAAGGACACCTTGTCGTACTTGCCCGCCTCCGCTTCGGCGACCAAAGGCAGCCTGCGTGCGGTGCGGTCGCCTTCGGACGGCTGGACGAAGCCGCCGGGGCCCGCGTGGAAGACGTATTCGCTTGCCTCGGACTTGTTGTCCGCCTTCTCGACCATCCGCACCTGCAGGGTGTGCGTGCCGTTCTTCGGCGGGATGACGCTGATGGCCTTGTCGGCGGAGGCACCGTTGGTCTCCGCGTTCGTCCAGTTGACGCCGTCCAGAGACCACTCGACCCACTGGTGGTCTGTGGCCGGAGGCGTGACGGTGAAGGTGCCGGCCTGCCCCGCGCCCTTGACCCACTTGTCCGACGGGTAGTCCGTCGAGACGATCTTCGTGGGCGCCGACGGTGACTTCGTGTCGACCGTGAAGGTCTGCCACTCCGACCAGCCGAGGTTGTAGTGGGTGCCGTCGTACGGCGAGGTGCGGAACTTGTAGGTCTTGCCCTCGACCAGCGCGCCGGCCGGCACGGCGACCGAGGCGACCTGGCCGGAGGGTACGGCCGAGGACACCAGGATGTCGCCGACCTGCGCGCCGGTGGCATGGTCGGCAAGCTGGAACGCGCCGGTGACCTTGTCGCCGTCACCGTCGACGAAGGTGTCACGGAGCGTCGGCGTCAGCGTGTTCACCATGTACGCGCCGCCGTACGAGAAGTACGGCGGTCCGGCCTCCTGCTTGGTGCCGGTACGCGGACGGAAGTTGTAGTTCACCACCAGCTTGGGCGGGTTTTCCGCGGCGTTCGCGGAGTTGACCCGCTTCCACTGGGGGACCAGCGACTCGTCCGACGCCCGCAGGCCCATGTTTCCGTGGTTGCTCTTCGCCGAGGCCCACTCCTGTGCGAGAGAAGTGACATCGGCGTTGATCCAGCCGTCGGGCGCCGTGGTGCAGGCGGCGTTGCCGCGCGTCTCGGTGGAGGTGGCCTTCTTCTCGTTCCAGGCGGGCTGCGAGGTCCAGCGCGAGGACGTGGAGGCCGCGCCGGCGGACCAGACCTCCCACGGGTTGGCCTGGCAGTCGGTGTTGCCGGAGTGGAAGTTCCACAGGCTCAACTTGGCGCTGGACACCAGGGCGTCCGCGATGGGCGCCGTGTTCCAGGTGATGAAGGACCGAGCGGTGCGGGGGGTGCCGTCGGCGTTGGTGGTGCCGGGGTTGCCGAGGTCGAGTTCGACGTCGCTCGACCAGTCGACCGTCTCGCCCTGCTGCACGTAGGTGTCGAAGACGTTGCTCAGCGACGACGTGGACGGGTCCACGGTCACCGGGTACGTGGTCTTCGGGTCGGCGAGGAACGTGGCATCCGGGGTGAGGACGAGGTCCACGCCGCCCTGGGTCTTGACGACCTTCAGCGCGACCTTGGCCCGGCGGGTGTGCTCACCGGAGACCTTGTCGACGCTCGCGTCCCACATGACCGGCGCGGGCATGACGGCGCGACGCTTGTTCTTCTTGTCGGTGAAGAGCAGGCTGCCGTCCTTCTGCTGCTGCACCTTCAGACCCTTGGCCCGCAGCGGCAGCGTGTAGGAGTAGCCCTCGGCGGTCGGCCGCTTCTTGATGGAGACGAACTGCTCGAAGCCGGTACGGGTGGCCTCGACGATGACGTCACCGTTCGGGACGGCGTTCTCGTACGTGGCGCGCGTGCCGTCCAGCTCGGGCTGCGGCAGGCCACCCTTCCACTGGAGCGTGATGCGCTCGTCGCCCTCGCCGAGGGTGACCAGGTCGCGGCCGTCCGCCTTGGCGTTCTGCGACAGGTCGGTGAGCGCCTTGCCGCCGGCCTTGGCGAGCGTGAGCCCCCTGGGGTGCGCCTTCGACTCGACGGAGCCGTCGGCAGTTTTCACCAGGCCGAGGTCCACGTCGCGCCACTGGCCGGTCGCCTCGTCACGGAACCGGATGGGACCGGCCGTCATCTCCGTGGTGAGCGAGCCGTCCTTGTTCGCCCAGGTCGTCGAGGTCTCGGTGCGCTCCGACAGGGCCTCCACCTGCTTGCCGGACAGCCGGGCCGCGACGCGGGCGGACGTGATGTCCGCGGCGGAACTCGCCGCCGGTTTCGCGGGCTTCGCGTCCGCGACGGACGTCGCCGGAGCCGCGAAGGCGGACTCCGCCCCGTACAGGGCCGACACGGACATCATGAGGGCGAGACCTGTGGCGACCTGCCGCAGGCCTGCTCCTCCCATACCCCGGCGATGGCGCCCATGAGGCACCACGCCAGGTATATGAAGCTTCAAAAATCCTCCCCACAAACGCCACACCATGTGAAAGGTGTGACAGCTCCCGAACAAAACGTGGAGAACGTAACGCAGCTCACAAGATCATGAATGATCCATTGAGGGAGGAAGCGGACGCCTGGTGGAACGTGGGGTTCCGTGTCCTCGATCACATCCTGACCGGTACGCCCATACGGCGGTCAGGGGGTTGCACGAGTCAACGGAAGGGACGGCGACGATGACCGACGAGTCGCGGCCGGTCTCCTAGGGCACCGTGCCGCCGCCCGACTCATCCCGCCTGGAACGTCTCCCCGTACATCTGCCAGACCAGGGGCGTCTTCATGGAGAGGTTGCCGTCACGCAGGAAGGTGCGCTGGGTGGTGTCGATCCGGCTCGTGTCCTCGCCCGACTTGGATTCCGTCATCGCTCTGCGGCAGGCGTCCAAGAAGGCGTGGAGGTACGCCGTCTCGTCACCGCCCTCCGCCTTGGTCTTGGCAGTCGCTCGCACCCGCTCGCGAATCTCGTAGAAGCCGTTCTTGTCGATGCCGGGGCCGTGGAAGACCATCGCGTCGTAGTAGATGAACTGGCCGAGCGTCCCCAGGCCGTCAAGCTTGGCGAGGTCGACGGCCGGCTTGAAGTACATCGTGTCGCGGACGGTGTCCTGGGCCTTGCGGAAAGCGGGCTTCTCGCTCTCCTCCTGCCATGCCTGGGTGAAGCCGGTGCCGAGGCCCTCGCGCGAGCCCGTGCCGTCGACCGCGCGCAGTGCGGGCAGGTACACGGCCAGGGCGTTGTCCGGGTGTTCCTTCGTATAGGACTCGACCAGGACCAGCATGTCCTTGGTGCCGGAGCAGAAACCGACCACGCCTCCGCAGTAGCCGTTCCCGTCGCCGCTGTCGGCGATGTGGCCGTACAGGCTTCGCCACTCCCGGGTGGAGTTCATCGCGGACGCGAGGATCTGGTGGGCCACGTCCTTCTTGTCGGGCGCCGCGAGGCCCGGTGGCAGCTTCGCGAGTATGTCCTCGGCGGACTCCAGTTCCTTCTCCGCCCGCTCGGCGGCGCCTTGGTTCTCCGGCTGACCGGCTGTGGGAGAGGCCTTCTTCGGTTCCGGGACCGGGGTGAGGGAGAGGATGGTGAGAACGAGAAGCGGGGCGATCGCGATCAGCACCCACCTGGCGCGCAGGATCATGTGTCAAGGCCCTTCTTGCTCCGCGTCGCCGCACCCGACGGCCACAGTCTCGGCCGCCGTTTGGCGGCCACGTCCTCCAGCCAGCCGAACAGCAGGATGCAGTAGGCGATCAGGGACCAGCTGAACACCAGAAGAGGCCAGTGGCTGTTCATCAGCCACGGCAGGTCGCGCCACATCACTTCGAGCGACCACAACCGGTGCCACATCGTCACGGCGATCGCGATGCAGACGTTGTGCCAGAGGTAGACGGTGACGGCACGCGAGTTGAGCAGCGTGATGGCACCGTCGAAGCGCTCCAGCAGGCGGGGCCACTCGGACCACGACGGGCTGAAGTGCAGCAGCAGGAGGACGAAGCCCAGGCTCCAGAACGTGGAGGGGAACGGCATGTTCCCCAGTGGGTTCTCCGTGCTCAGTCCGTGGTCCGCGGCCCACCAGAGGCCGAAGCCCATGATGAACGGCGCGACGGAGGGGACCACGTAGCCGGGCAGGCGCTTCAGGACGCCTTCCTGGTGCGCCATTCCGAGAATCCAGCAAGCGCCGAACTCGCCGATGCTGTACAGGATCGGGGCGATCTCCTCGGCGGCCTGGAGGTAGCCGGAATTCAGCGCCGCCATCAGCACGAGCGGCGCCGCGATCGTCAGCCACGGCTGCTTGCGCAGGGCCGCCAGGAAGAGCGGCGAGAGCAGGACGAACCAGAGGTAGGCGCGGATGTACCACAGAGGTCCGGCGAAGGGCTCGGCCCACGTGCCGGGCAGGATGCCGGGGATGCCGGCCAGCTCGGCGGCGTGGGGCGGGTCGCTGAGCGGCAGGATCCAGAACAGCAGCTCCAGCCACCAGGTGAGGGTGTCCTCGCCCTCCGCCGGGCCCCAGCCCTGCACGAGCATGGCGGTCACGCCGATCCCACCGGCGGCCCACAGCGGGGGCAGCAGCCGCCGGACCCGGCTCTTGATGACCTGGGCGGGCGGGCGCTTGAGGGAGCGCGCCATCAGGTTGCCCGCGAGGGCGAACATGACGCCCATCGACGGGAAGACCAGCGGGAGCCACATCCAGCCGGTGAGGTGGTACAGCACGACCCGGAAAAGCGCGAGCGCCCGCAGCAGGTCGAAGTACCGGTCACGGCCGCCGGTCGCCTTGCGTGCGGCGTCGGGCTCCGGGCCGGATCCGGCGTCGGCGTTGGCGTCGGGGCTGGCGGTCACGGTCGCTGTCGCGGTTCCGGTTCCGCTCTCCGGCTCGGTGAGGGTCGCGGAAACGGACGGGTGGGCCGCCCCGTACGGCTGGGCGTAGGGGGCCGGCTCCGCGCCGAACGGCGCGTACGACCGCGTGTCCCGCTCCGGCGCGCGCCACCCGAGGTGATCGGGTTCCGGGTCGGCCGCCGGGTACGGCTGCGTGGCGCCGGCCGCACCGGTGCGCTCGTACGGCCACGAGGCGTAGGAGCCGTCGTCGTGAGGACGGTCGTACGGGCGGCCCTCCGCGTCGTCGTACGGTCCGCCGGTGTAGCTGTTCGTCATGCGACCGGTCTCCGATCGTCGCTGTGCGCGCCGCGCTGCGTGGGTATGGAGCCGGGTGCCTCCACGACTCCGGTGCGGCGCAGCTTCTGCCAGCGCAGGCGGCCGCCGGTGAGGGCGGTGATCCAGGACTGGAGCAGCACGACGTACATCAGCTGCCGGTAGAGAATCTGCTGGAGCGGCAGGGAGATGAGGTGGGTCATCTTCTCCTTGTCGAGCCGGAAGGCGTACGCCGCGCACACCGCCTGCACCAGGAGGACGCCCAGCCACGCGAGGATCGTCTTCTGCGTGGGGCCGAAGATCAGGCCGTACAGCAGGAAGACGTCGATCAGCGGCGCGAGCAGCGGTGTGATCACCATGAAGAGCGCGACCAGCGGCAGGCCGACGCGGCCGAAGCGGCCGGAGGGGCCCCGGTCGAACACGGCACCGCGGTGCTTCCAGATGGCCTGCATGGTGCCGTAGCTCCAGCGGTAACGCTGGGACCACAGTTGCTGGACGGACTCGGGGGCCTCAGTCCAGGCGCGGGCGTTCTCCGCGTACACGACGTGCCAGCCGTCGCGGTGGATGGCCATGGTGATGTCAGTGTCCTCGGCGAGGGTGTCCTCGCTCATTCCGCCGACCCGATCCAGCGCGGTACGGCGGAACGCGCCGACGGCGCCGGGGATGGTCGGCATGCAGCGCAGTACGTCGTACATGCGGCGGTCGAGGTTGAAGCCCATCACGTACTCGATGTGCTGCCAGGCACCGATGAGGGTGTCGCGGTTGCCGACCTTGGCGTTGCCGGCCACCGCACCGACGCGCGGGTCACCGAAGGGCTGCACCAGATGGCGGACCGTTGACGGCTCGAAGACCGTGTCGCCGTCCATCATCACGATGATGTCGTGGCTGGCGTGCGCGATGCCGTTGTTGAGGGCGGCGGGCTTGCCGGAGTTGACCTGCCGGACGACGCGGACGTTGGGCAGCCACATCCGCTCGACGATGTCGGCGGTGCCGTCGGACGAGCCGTCGTCGATGACGATGACCTCGATCGGATGGTCGCTCGCCATCAGCGACCGGACCGTGTTCTCGATGCACTCCTTCTCGTTGTACGCCGGGACCAGGACCGTGACGGGTTCGGTGACGGGGGCGCCCCAGCGGAAGCCGCGTCGGCGCACCTTGCGGGCGTGCGCGAAGGCGAGGACGAGCATCAGGCCGAAGCGCCCAATGACGAGGACACCGACGATGGCGAGGCCGCCCACCAGGACGACGGTGATGTTCTCGGAGATGCCCACGGCGTAGACGAACGCCTTGCCCTTCCACAGCTCCATGCCGCTCACCTCGGTGTGGGCGCTGGGCGCCCCGAGGGCTTCGGTGAGCGTGGTGAAGTCGTACCCCTTGGCCTTCTGCTCGGGCAGGAAGCGGGCGAGCGCGGCGACGGTCTGCTCCCGGTTGCCGCCGGCGTCGTGCATGAGCACGACCGCGCCCTTACCCGGCTCGGGGGTGGCATTGCGAAGGATCGTATCGACACCCTTGCGCTGCCAGTCGCGGCTGTCGGTGTCGTTGAACGCGGTGATGTAGCCGCGGCTGCCGACGTACTTGATCAGATCCCAGTTCTTGTTGTCCAGGTGCCGAACGAAATTCGAGTACGGCGCGCGGAAGAGGGAGGAACGGACTCCGGCCGCGCCCGCCAGCGCCATCTGGTTCTGGGAGAGCTCCCACTCGGTGCGGGAAGGAGGGTGGAAAGACAGATCGGGGTGGTTGAAGGTGTGCAGGCCCACCTCGTGGCCCTCCTCGACCATCCGCTCGACCAGGTCGGGGTGGCGGGCGGCCATGGCACCGGTGATGAAGAAAACCCCTTGGCCGTCGTGCTTCTTCAGCTCGTCGAGGATCTTCGGCGTCCAGACGGGATCAGGTCCGTCGTCGAAGGTGAGGACGATTTTATCGTTGGGCACGCTGAGGCTGGTGGGGTTGTCCGGGTTCCGCGCGTCGACGACCGGGCCACCCTTGTGGATGGCCGTCGGCACCTGAGTCCGGTCTTCGGTCAGTCTGATCCTGTGATCGGGCCGGATCTCGTTGTGCACATATCCGCGCAGCATCAGCATCGCGAAGAGTGCCACCAGGAAGACCGAGGGCAGCAAATAGCGCATGGGCAGCCTGCGCCGGACGGCACGCGCCTTCTTCGCGCGCCGTCTGCCTGGGGGTGTCATCTACCGTGTGCCTTCCGCGGCCATCTGCTGGCCGCCGCTCTCTTCGACCGGCGGATCGGTCGGGTCTTCCGTCGGGGTCGTGGGGGCGTCTGTGGGGTCGCCCTGCTCCGGCGTGGGGACCGGTGTCTGCGGGGTGGGTTTGCCCTTGGCGGGCCCGGGGGGCGGAGTTTTGTTCGCGCCCTTGTCCTCGGCCTCGTCCACGGATCGGTCCGGCTCCGTGCTGGGCGGGGCGGCGGGCTCGGCGGAGGTGCGCGGGTCCGCCGGGTCTGCCGGGGTGTCGTCCACAGAGGCTGCGCCACTGGGCTGCGGGACGACCTCGCCGGTGGAGTGAGTGGGCGCCGGGGCGCTCGGGCCGCCAGGGGCGTCGGTGGCACCGGGGCTGGTGGAGCTGGCGGGGACGACCTTGGTGGTGTCGGTCTTCTTCTCGTCGGCCGGCCCCGGTATGAGAAGCCAGGGCGCGCTGGCGGTGCCGCCCCCCACGACGGCGACGACGAGGGTGGCGGCATACACCGCGCACGCGGTCGCGAGCACCCAGCCGAGGCGGCGGAACTTCTTGCTGCGGCGGCCGCTCTCGTCGACGAACACCGGGCCGTCGGAGGGCTCCTGTTCCGTCGGTGCGGACACAAGAGCCGGTGCGGAGACGGTCACGGCCGGGAGCTCGGCAGTCCGGAACTCCGGGCCGCCGGCCGCGTGGCCGCCGACGCCCATGCCGTCGGTGGCCGGGCCGCCGACCCCCAGGCCCAGGCTGTCGGCGCGGTAGGCGATGGTCTCGTCCTCGTGGACGAGGCCGCCGGGCTGGTGGGCGTGGGCCCCGGACGGGTAGCCCTGGCCGTCCGGGGCGTACCCGGCGCCGTCGGTGAAGTATCCGTGGCCGTCGGCCTGGTACCCGGACCCGTCCGGGTGGTAGCCGCGGCCGCCGGCGTGGGGCCCGAAGCCCTCGGGCTGGTGTCCGTGACCGTCGTCCGGGTAGCCGTGGGCGCCGGCCTGGTAGCCGTGAATATTGGGCTGGTGTCCAGCACCGTCGCCTCGATGCCCGAACGCGTTGAACTCGCTGAGACTGTCGAGCTGGACGGTGCTGTCGTATGGCTCATTCTGGTGCCCGTTCCAGGCACTTTCACGCCAGTTGTCCACTTTTGTACGCACATCCCCCACTGAACGGGCCAAGGGGTGCGCACACGGACCATCTGGGTACTCGCACCGGACCGGGCCCCCACCCTGCCGGAGCGCCCCCACCACACCGCACCCGGGCCATGAATGTAGCGCACGCCGGTGACAACAAGGCTTATGGTTCATTCATTCGGGCACATGTGCGTCAAATCACCCTCAGGAAGCCATGCTCCGGCGGGCTTCTTCAGCCACCCCTCCGACTCGGCCAATTCGGCCGCCGCCGCACGGAGCGCCTCGAGCCCCGGATGTTTCAGCCCCTTGCGCCACACCAGTGACACCGGAGACAGCGGCACCGGGTCGACCAGTGGCCGGAGCACGCTCCCGGGCATGGCCGGAAACTCCACGGCGGCCAGGACGGGCGTACGAGTTTTGGCCATGACCCGGCGGAACTCCTCGAACCCGATCGCCACCGGCGCCGGCGGGGCGACCTTGATGCCGCGCCCCGCGAAGAGCCGCTCCGCCAGGTCCGTCCACTCCCGGGTGCCGGGGTTGCCGGCCCCCGCGTACACCGACTCCCCGGCGAGCGCGTCCAGCTGCACCACGGGCCGGGCGGCCAGCGGATGGTCGTCCGGCAGGAGCACGGCCATCGGCTCGTACCGTACGGGCTGAGCCGCGAGCCGGGCGCGGACGGCGGGCGCCAGCCCGGCGAACCGCCCGAAGGACACGTCGAGCCGTCCGGCGACGATCTCGGCGGCCGCCCCGGTCAGCCCGCTCTCGTAGCGGGCCATCAGCTCGCACTCGGGGGCCAGTTCGCGGGCCCGCGCCAGCACCCGGCCGGTGATCATCCCGTCGGTGTTGAGATCCACCAGCAGCGGCCGCGCCCCGTCGGCGAAGGCGGCACCCAGCTCGTCGTACGCCGCCAGCACCGCGTACGCGTAGGGCAGCAGCCGCTCCCCGTCCACCGTCAGCGCCACCTGCCGGGTGGTGCGGGTGAACAGCTCGGCGCCCAACTCCCGCTCCAAGCGCCGGATGTCCCGGCTGAGCGCCTGCTGGGCGACGTACAACCGGGCGGCGGCGCGGGTGAAGTGCAGCTCGTCGGCGACGGCCACGAAGGCGCGCAGCAGCCGGGGTTCGATGTCATGGGCCACGCGCCGAATTTACAACGAGGGTGCGTCAATAGGCCCTCACCAGGTGTTGGACCGGCAGCGGCCGATGCCACGAGGCTGACCGCATGCCGCAGTCGAACAGCGCCGCCCCGCCGTACGTCCTCACCTCCGAGTCCCCCGTCCCCGCGCCCCGCTACCACGATCCGGCGCCCACCCCGGAACCCCGCCGGAAACCGCGCGGGGCGTTCGCCTCCTACCGCCGTCTGTTCGCGACGCCGGGCGCCCGGGCCTTCACCGCCGGGAACCTGATCGCGCGCCTCCCCATGGGGATGTTCAGCGTGAGCGCGGTCATCATGATCGCCGGGGCGTACGGTTCCTACGCCCTCGCCGGCGCCGTCACCGCCACCGGGCTCGCCGCGACCGCTCTGGTGGCGCCGTTCACGGCGCGGTTGGTCGACCGGTACGGACAGGCGCGGGTCGCCGTGCCCGCCACCGTAGTGGCCGTACTCGGATCAGTTGCCCTGCTGCTGTGCGTGCACCACCACGCGCCCGCGTGGACGCTGTTCGCCGCGTACGCCGCGACCGCGACCACGCCCAACACCGGTGGCATGTCCCGTGCCCGCTGGGCACACCTCCACCGGGACGACCCGGCCGCCGTCCACACCGCGAACGCCTTCGAGCAGGCCGCCGACGAGCTGTGCTTCATGCTCGGCCCGGTGCTCGCCGCGTTCCTGTGCGCCGCCCTGTTCCCGGAGGCCGGAACCCTGATCGGGGCGATCCTGCTGCTCAGCGGGGTGCTGGTCTTCGCGGCGCAGCGCGCCACCGAGCCGCCCGTCCCGCCTCGCACCGGCAGGGCGCGCACACCACTGCGTACCCCCGGCATGCCCGCCCTGCTGGCGGTGTTCCTGTCGACGGGCGCGGTCTTCGGGTCGATGGAGGTCGTCACGCTCGCGTACGTGGACGGCCCGGTGGCCGGCGCGCTGCTGGCGCTCCAGGCGGCCGGGTCGTGCGCGGCCGGCCTGGCGTACGGGTCTGTGGCGGCGCCCGGGGGCGGCGTACGGCGCCGGCTGCTCGGCTGCCTCGCGGCGATGACCGCCCTGATGTCGCTGCCGCTGCTCGCGGCGGCCGGCTCCGGCTCGCTCCTCGCGCTGGCGGGTGCCCTGCTGCTCGCGGGGATGGCGACCGCGCCGACCATGGTGACGGGCATGACGCTGGTCCAGCGCCTGACACCCGCGGCCCAGCTGAACGAGGGCATGACGCTCGTCGTCACCGCCCTGCTCGGTGGCATCGCGGTCGGCTCGGCGACCGGCGGCTGGACGGTGGAGCACACGGGTGCCGGCTCCGGGTACGCGGTGCCGGTCGCGGCGGCGGCGGTCGCCCTCGTCGTGGCCGCGGCCACGGGTACGGGTGCGGGTACGGCGAAGGCCCGGCTGCCGTGATGGCTGCCGGGCCTTCGCCCACATGGGGTGACGGGTCCGGGGGCACGCCCCCGGAGGTACCGCTCGTGGAGATGGCGGGAATCGAACCCGCGTCCAACGGTGCAGAATCAGGGCTTCTCCGTGTGCAGTCCGCTGCGATTTTCTCGGCCCCGGAGATCACGCGGACAAGTCTCCGACGGGCTCAGTCACTGTTTGATTTCCCTCTACACCCCGTGACCGGGTCTAGAGGTTTAGTTCCCTAGCTGATGCCAGGATCCGGGTCGGGAACAGCCCCGGGCTGACACTTCGCAAGCTCGCTACTTAGGCAGCGAGGGCGAAGGAATCGCGCTTGGTGTTGGCGATTATTTTTTGCGACATATGGTTTACGAGATCATTGCCGCTTCCTCGACACGCTTCCCCTGCTTCGACATCCGCTGTCGAAACCGATCATCCCCATGTTGATTTTTCAAACCGTGCCCCCGAGGGAGCGAGCCCCCGCTGTGAGGGGCAGGTGCCATCGTACGTGACCAACGCCCGACGGTGCCAGCCTATTCCGGGCGGCCGGGCGGCGGGGCGGCCCGATCAGGCCCGCTCACGGCGCTTGACCGCCGAGATCACCCGCTCCGCCTCACGGCGGTCCTGCTTCTCCCGCAGCGTCTGGCGCTTGTCGTACTCCTTCTTGCCCTTCGCCAGGGCGATCTCGACCTTCGCCCGGCCGTCCTTGAAGTACAGCGACAGGGGCACGATGGTGTGACCCGTCTCCTGGGACTTCGACTCCAGCTTGTCGATCTCGTGCCGGTGCATCAGCAGCTTGCGCTTGCGACGGGCACTGTGGTTGGTCCACGTCCCCTGGGCATACTCCGGTACGTGCACGTTGTGCAGCCAGGCTTCGTTGCCGTCGATCTGGACGAACCCGTCCACCAGCGAGGCCCGCCCCTGGCGCAGCGACTTCACCTCGGTGCCGGTCAGCACCAGCCCGCACTCGTAGGTGTCGATGATGGTGTAGTCGTGCCGCGCCTTCTTGTTCTGCGCGATCAGTTTGCGCCCTGTGTTCTTTTCCTTGGCCATAGTGCCGCCATTTTCGCACTAGGAGCCGCCCCCGAGGCCACTCAATACCGTGCGGGCCCGTTCCTCGGCGCGGTCGGCGGCCACCAGGTCGGGGGTGATGCCCCGGCCGTCGACGCTGTGCCCGGCGGGTGTGCGGTAGTGGCCGACGGTCAGCTCGGCGACCGACCCGTCGGGCAGCCGGCTCGGCATCTGGACCGAGCCCTTGCCGAAGGTCCTGCTACCGACGGTGACCGCCCGGCCACGGTCCTTGAGGGCCCCGGCGAGCAGCTCGGCGGCGCTCATGGTGCCGCCGTCGACCAGCGCCACCAGGGGCCTGCCGGTGTCGCCGCCGGACTGCGCGTACAGCGCCTGTTCCCTGCCGTGCACGTCGTACGTGGCGACGAGGCCGCCGTCCAGGAACGCGGAGGCCGCCGTGACGGCCTCGGTGACCAGGCCGCCGCTGTTGCCCCGCAGGTCGAGCAGGACACCGGCCCTCTTGGGCGCGCCCAGGACCGCGTCCCGCACCCGCTGTCCCGTGCCCTTGGTGAACGCCGCGACCCGGATCCTCAGGGCGCCGTCGTCCAGCCGCTGCACGGTCACGTCCTCGGTGGCGAGCCTGGCCCGCCGCAGCGTCTCGCTCCACGCGCGCGTGCCCCGCTGTACGCCGAGGGCGACGGCCGAGCCGGGCGGCGCCCCCTCGCCTCGCAGCAGGGCGACGACCTCGGCGGCGGAACGGCCGTCCACGGCGCGGCCGTCGACGGTGCGGATCCGGTCGCCGGCCCTGAGGCCCGCCCGGTCCGCCGGTCCGTCGGCCTGGACGCGGGCCACCTCGATCCGGCCGTCGGCGGTGCGGCGGGCGGACAGGCCGACCCCTGTGTACCGCCCGTCGAGGGCCTGGGCGAACTCCTCGTACTCCCGCCGGTCGTAGACGGCGCCCCAGCGGTCGCCGCTGCGGCTGACGACCTCCCGGGCCGCCTTGGCGCCGGACTTGCCGTCCGCCATGGCCTCGGCCGCCGCGCGGGCCAGCTCCCGCTGGTCGACCTCGCCCCGCCCGGCACCGGCGACCGGGGCGGCCCGGGAGACGGACCGCGCGGGCGGGTTCTCCCCGTCCTGGGGAAGGCAGTTGGTCACCGCGGCGGCGACGAGGACGGAGGCGAAGACGAATGTCAGGGCCGCCCCGCGGCTGCGAAGTCCGCGGGGCCGGATACAGAACTCGGGGCCCAGCATGGCGCCCACTCTAGGACAAGGAAATGGCGCCGTACGGTTGTTGACCGCACGGCGCCAGGGGCGATCGTCACACCTTCAGGTACTTGCGCAGCGCGATGGCGGCCGCAAGGGAGGGCATCAGCAGGCCGATGACCACGACGAGCGGCAGCACCGTTATCACCGCGTCCCAGCCGATGAAGTTGACCAGCGGCATGCTCTGGGCGAGGTTGAGCCCCGCGTCGATCATGAAGTACCGGCCGACCAGCAGCATCACGCAGGCCACCACGCCGCCCAGCAGACCCGCGACGGCGGCCTCCATGATGAACGGCATCTGGATGTAGAAGCTCGACGCGCCGACCAGCCGCATGATGCCGGTCTCACGGCGCCGGCTGAACGCCGAGACGCGCACCGTGTTGACGATCAGCATCAGCGCGATGACGAGCATCAGCGCCATGACGCACAGGGCGGCGACGTTCATGCCGCGCATCATCTGGAAGAGGTTCTCCAGCGTCTGGCGCTGGTCCTGCACGGAGTGCACACCGGCCCGACCCGCGAACGCGGTCGCCACGACCTTGTACTTCTCCGGGTCCTTGAGCTTGACCCGGTACGACTCCTGCATCTGGTCCGGCGTGATGATGCTGGCGATGGCGGTGTCGCCGTACTGCTCCTTGTAGTGCTTGTACGCCTCGTCCGCCGTCTCGTGGTGGACCTTCTCCACGATGTTGTCCAGCTTCTCGAGGTCGGCCTCGATCTCCTTCTTCTGCTGGGCGGTGACCGCGCCCTTGTTGCACGTTCCGCCGGCCGCGGCGTCGTTCTTGTTGCAGAGGTAGATCGTGACGTTGACCTTGTCGTACCAGAAGTCCTTCATCACGCTGACCTGCTCGCGCATGAGCAGCGCACCGCCGAAGAGGGCGAGTGACAGAGCCACGGAGACGATGACGGCGAAGGTCATCGTGAGATTGCGACGGAGGCCGACACCGATCTCCGACAGTACGAACTGGGCGCGCATCGCGTGCGTTCAGCCTTTCCTTGCTGCGGGGTGCTGCGGGTGCTGCTGCTCAGTGCTGGTAGCCGTAGACGCCGCGCGCCTGGTCGCGTACGAGACGGCCCTTCTCCAGCTCGATGACCCGCTTGCGCATCTGGTCGACGATGTTCTGGTCGTGCGTCGCCATGATGACGGTGGTACCGGTGCGGTTGATCCGGTCCAGCAGCTTCATGATGCCGACGGAGGTCTGCGGGTCCAGGTTGCCGGTCGGCTCGTCGGCGATCAGCAGCATCGGGCGGTTGACGAACGCGCGGGCGATGGCGACCCGCTGCTGTTCACCGCCGGACAGCTCGCCGGGCATCCGGTCCTCCTTGCCGCCGAGGCCGACGAGGTCGAGGACCTGGGGGACGGCCTTGCGGATCTCGCCGCGCGGCTTGCCGATGACCTCCTGTGCGAACGCCACGTTCTGCGCGACGGTCTTGTTGGGCAGCAGGCGGAAGTCCTGGAACACGGTGCCGAGCTGGCGGCGCATGTGCGGCACCTTCCAGTTGGACAGCCGGGCGAGGTCCTTGCCCAGAACGTGCACCGTGCCGTGGCTGGCGCGCTCCTCGCGCAGGACCAGCCGCAGGAAGGTGGACTTTCCGGAGCCGGAGGACCCCACCAGGAAGACGAACTCGCCCTTCTCGATCTCGAGGGAGACGTCCCTGAGCGCGGGGCGGTTCTGCTTCGGGTAGGTCTTGGAGACGTTGTCGAATCGGATCACGGGTGCACCACGGTCGGCCGGGAGTAGGTGTGCGTGACCATACGCGACTGGGGATGCCGCGTGCAGTCGCCGTTCTGCCTTGCACCTTTTGTCCGGGTGAGGTACAAGCCCGAACCGGAGGGAATCCGATGGGGCGCGCCTAAACTCTGCGGAGCTGGCACAGTGGTAGGGGGAACGGATGCGTTTCCCTGAGCGTTGTGCGGAGAGAACTGTGTGCACAGTCCGCGTCAGGTGCACGGTCCGCGTCTGCGGCTCCGCCGCGCGGGAGGAGGAGAGCGCATGACCTATGACCGATTGGTGTGCGCCAACTGCGCGGCCCCCGTCAGTGAAGGCCGGTGCCCCGTCTGCCGTGCCAACCGGGAGCGCCTCCAGCAGGAGGGCCCCTTCGGCGGGCTGAGCCCGGCGGCTCTGCTGACGCTCCTGGTGCTTCTGATCGCGGCGGTGGCCCTGCTGGCGGCTCACCAGACCGCGTAAGGGCTTCGCCGTACGTTCGCCGTACGCGCGGAAGGGCCCGGGCGGCCGATCGTGGCCCGCCCGGGCCCTTCCGTCGCTCTACGGCGCCTTACGCGGCCGTACGGCCACCGCCCACGAGGCGCGGCAGCATACGGAAGCCGATGCCGCCGGCGATCATCGTCGCGGCACCGATGAGCAGGAACGAGGTCTCGGCGGCGCCGGTCTCGGCGAGCTCCTCCTTGGCCTTGCCCTGCTCGACCGGCTTCGAGCCGGCGGAGTCGGTGTCGGTGTTGTCGGCGCACTCGGCACCGTCGAGGTCGACGGTGCAGGTGCCGGCG
This sequence comes from Streptomyces sp. NPDC000229, assembly GCF_040300825.1. Lineage (NCBI taxonomy): Bacteria > Bacillati > Actinomycetota > Actinomycetes > Kitasatosporales > Streptomycetaceae > Streptomyces > Streptomyces sp. NPDC000229. Next base: position 59,689 of record NZ_JBEPEL010000014.1, on the reverse strand, counting down.
TCGTCGCCGCCGGTCGCGGAGCCGGACGTGCCCGAGCCGCCGGTGGTGCCGCCGGTGTCACCACCGGTGGAGCCGCCCTGGTCGCCGCCGGTGCTGCCACCGGTGGTGCCGCCGGTGTCACCGCCGGTGGAGCCGCCCTGGTCGCCGCCGGTGCTGCCACCGGTGGAGCCGCCGGTGGTGGAGCCACCCTGGTCACCGCCGGTCGAACCACCGATCGTGCCGCCCGTGGTGCCACCGGTCGAACCGCCGGTCGAACCGCCCGTGGTACCACCGGTCGAACCGCCGGTCGAACCGCCCGTGGTGCCACCGGTGGTGGAGCCACCCTGGTCACCACCGGTCGAACCACCGATCGTGCCGCCCGTGGTGCCACCGGTCGAACCGCCGGTGGAGCCGCCCGTGGTGGAGCCACCCTGGTCACCGCCGGTGGAGCCGCCGATCGAACCACCGATCGTGCCGCCGATGGTGCCGCCGGTGGTGGTGTCACCGCCGATGGTGCCGCCGGTGGTCGTGTCGCCACCCGTGGTGCCGCCGGTGGTCGTGTCACCGCCCGTGGTGCCGCCAGTGGTGTCGCCACCCGTGGTGCCACCGGTGGTCGTGTCACCCCCGGTGGTGCCGCCAGTGGTGTCACCGATGGGGTCGTTGATCCCGAGGCCGGCCTCCAGGCCGTTCTCGTTCGCCTCGGCGCGAACGCCGATGCCGGCGACGTTGACGTCTATGCCGACCGCCGAGGCGGCGCCCGCCGCGGTCAGGGACGCTCCGGCCGCGATCACCGCGCCGGCTGCGATCCGCGCCACGCGGACCCGCGTCTTCTTGGTCATCTGCCTGCTACCCCCAGTAGCTGTTTCGTCAGTGGAGCAGCGCTCGGGGCAACGGACGCTGGGGGTCCTACTCAGTTGCCCCCCGTCACACGCGCCCCAGTCATGCGCATGCCGCGCGTCAGCTTTCCCAGTTTTCGTACAAGCGTCAAGGCGGTTGCGCGTGCGATGCCCGAAATGATCACACTTGCCTGGCCTGCAACGATGCAACTGTGACGTAAATGGCGAACACCGGTCCGCCAAAGGCCAGTTTCCTTGTCGACAAAGCGAGGAGATGGTCAACCGGCCGCTTGCGTCAGCGAATTGCGTCGGCGTACGCGAACGGCGCCGGACCGCCCGTGCGAGGGGCCGTCCGGCGCCGGAACGCCAACTGCTACTTCTCCTGCTGCTTGCGCCAGCGGATACCGGCCTCCAAGAAGCCGTCGATCTCGCCGTCGAGGACCGCCTGCGGGTTGCCGACCTCGAACTCCGTACGGAGGTCCTTGACCATCTGGTACGGGTGCAGGACGTACGAACGCATCTGGTTGCCCCAGGAATTGCCGCCGTCGCCCTTGAGGGCGTCCATCTTGGCCTGCTCCTCCTGGCGGCGGCGCTCCAGCAGCTTCGCCTGGAGGACGTTCATCGCGCTCGCCTTGTTCTGGATCTGCGAGCGCTCGTTCTGGCAGGAGACCACGATGCCGGTCGGGATGTGCGTGATGCGCACGGCCGAGTCGGTGGTGTTGACGCCCTGGCCGCCGGGGCCGGAGGCGCGGTAGACGTCGATGCGCAGCTCGGACTCGTCGATCTCGACGTGGTCGGACGACTCGACGACCGGCAGCACCTCGACGCCCGCGAAGGACGTCTGGCGGCGGCCCTGGTTGTCGAACGGGGAGATACGGACCAGGCGGTGCGTGCCCTGCTCGACCGAGAGCGTGCCGTACGCGTACGGGCTCTTCACGACGAAGGTGGTCGACTTGATGCCGGCCTCCTCCGCGTACGACGTCTCGTAGACCTCCGTGGAGTACCCGTGCCGCTCGGCCCAGCGGAGGTACATGCGCTGGAGGCGCTCGGCGAAGTCGGAGGCGTCCACGCCGCCGGCCTCGGCACGGATGTTGACCAGTGCCTCGCGCTCGTCGTACTCACCGGAGAGGAGGGTGCGAACCTCCATCTCGTCGAGTGCCTTGCGGACGGAGACGAGCTCCGCCTCGGCCTCGGCGAGGGTGTCCGAGTCGTCCATCTCCTCGGCGAGCTCGAAGAGGACGGCCAGGTCGTCGATGCGACTGCGCAGCGCCTCGGTCTTGCGGACCTCGGCCTGGAGGTGCGAAAGCTTGCTCGTGATCTTCTGCGCCGCCTCCGGGTCGTCCCACAGGGACGGGGCCGCGGCCTGCTCCTCGAGCACGGCGATGTCTGCCCTCAACTTGTCGAGGTCCAGGACGGCCTCGATCGACCCCATGGTCGAGGAGAGGGACTTCAGCTCTTCGGATACATCGACGACTGCCACGACACCAGCGTAACGGCTGCGTGCGACACCCCGGGCCCCCAGGCGGTTCCTAGGGCTGTGAGGGGGCCGACTGCTTGGAGTCCTGGGGCGGGGCGCCGGGGTCGTCCTCGCTGGTCGCCACGTAACCGCCCACCCCGGCCGCGGTCACCAGGGCGAGGGCGGCGATACCGAGGGTGAGGCGGCGCTTGCGGACGGCTTCGGACTTGTGGCGGGCCGAGCCGGGGCGGCGGCCGCCGGCCGGGCGGGGGGCACGGGCGGTGCCGTGGGGGCCGCCGGAGAGCTCGTCGGGGGCCGGGACGCGCATCGAGGTGTGGGTGTCCCGGTTGGAGTCGGTGGAGGAGCCCGGGACCAGCGGTACGGCGGCCCGGCGCGGGGCGTTCGGGAGTGTCGGGTACGGGTCCTCCTCGTACGGCTCCGCGGCGGGCTCGGAGTCCGGCTCGTCGACGTCGAGCGGCGGCATGCCCGCGACGAGCGGCAGGAGGTCGTGCAGGCGGGCGGCGAGCTCGGAGGCGCGCAGCCGGGACGCGGGGGCCTTCGCGAGGCACTGGACGATCAGCTGCCACAGCTCGTCCGGGATGCCAGGGAGCGGGACGACGGTTTCGGTGACGTGGCGGCGCAGTACGGCGCCGGGGTGGCCGCCGCCGAACGGCGTGAAGCCCGCCAGCAGCTCGTACAGCACCGTCGCCAGGGCGTAGATGTCGACGGCCGCGCGCGGCGGGAGGCCCTCGACGATCTCGGGTGCGACGTAGTCCGGCGTACCGATGACGCGGGTGGACTTGGTGCGGCCGGGGGTGTCGATCAGCTTGGCGACGCCGAAGTCGGTGAGGAGGGCGGGGTGGGCGCCGCCCGGGCCGAGCGGGCCCTCCATGTCGAGGAGGATGTTCTCCGGCTTGACGTCGCGGTGGACGATCCCCGCTGCGTGCGCGGCGGCCAGGGCCTCGGCGACGTCCGCGACGATCGAGACGGCCGCCGCGGGGGCGAGCCGGCGTTCGCGGTCCAGCCGGGTGCGCAGGTCGGTACCGCGGACCAGGTCCATGACGAGGGCGAGGTCGTTGCCGTCGACGACCAGGTCGCGGACGGCCACCACGCGCGCGTGGTCCAGCCCGAGCAGGGCGGTGCGCTCCTGGACGAAGCGTCCGACGAGTTCCTGGTCGGACGCCAGGTCCTCGCGCAACAGCTTGATGGCGACGGGGCCCTCCGGGCCCTCGCCGAGCCACACCGTCCCGGCACTGCCCCGCCCCAGGATCTGGTGGGCCGTGTACCGGCTGCCGATCTTCCGTGCCAAGACTGCTCCCTCAGCGGCTGGCGTTCCCGACAAAGTTACGCGGGCTCGGGCGCCGGTATTCACCTCCGAGGGGAAATCACCCCTCGGAAGTCGACAAATCGGCAGAGTTACTGCCCGGAGGGTGTGGTGCCGGCGCCGCCGGAGCTGCCGGTGCTGTCGCCGATCTCCGAGACCCACTTGGACACCGCCGACACCCCGTCGCTGATGGCCTGCCAGTAACTCTTGCCCTCGGCGATCCAGCTCTGGAGCGGGGTCAGCTCCCAGATGAGCCAGCCCGCCACGATGAACAGCACGATCGTGAACAGGCAGCCCTTGAGGCAGCCGAGTCCCGGGATGCGCATCGGGTTGGCGCTGCGCTGCCGGGGCGGCCGCGGCTCACGCGGCGGGCGCGGGGCCGGCTGCTGGGGCTGCTGCGGCTGGTGGTGCTGCGGCGGGTGCGGCTGGTGGTGCTGGGGCGGGTACGGCTGCGGCGGGGGCGGCGGCGCGTACTGCTGGCGCTGCGGCGGCCGCTGTTGCTGCGGGCGCTGGTGCTGCGGGGGGTACGGCTGCTGCGGACGCTGCTGGTGCTGGGGCGGCTGCTGGGGCGCCTGGCGCTGCGGGCGGCGGCGCAGGGGGTCCTGGCTCGGGTCGAGGTACTGGACCTGGGTCTGCTCGTTGCGGTCCCGGGCGGCGCGCAGCTGGCTCTGCCACGGGTGCGGCTCCTCGGGCTGCGGCCGGTCGTCGGACCGCGGCGGTACGGGCGGCATGACCGCGGTCGGGTCGGCGGCGCCCTGGCCGCCCTGCCCGCCGGCGCCGCTGGTGGGCAGCACGCTGGTGGGGGCGGCCGGGTCGTACTGGCCCGCGTTGCTGGGCAGGACCTGGGTCGGGTCCGCCGCGCCCGGGGTCTCCGGGACGGGCGCCGGCGCCGGGTCGGGGGCGAGCAGGGCGCCCACGCCCTCGGCCGCCTCGATCTGGGCGGGCGCGGCGTGCACGCCGATGCCCGAGGCGACGACGCGAAGGCCGCGAGCGAGGTTCTCGGCGCTGGGACGGCGCTCGGGGTCCTTGCTGAGGCAGCGCTCTATGACGGTCCACAGCGGGCCCGGGACCGTCGAGGGACGGCGCGGCTCCTCGCTGAGATGGCGGTGCAGTACCTCCAGCGCGGTGCCGCCGGCGAACGGCGGGCGGCCGGTGACCAGCTCGTACAGCAGGATGCCCGCGCCGTAGACGTCCACGGCGGAGGTCTGCGGGCGGCCCTCGGCGGACTCCGGCGCCACGTACGCGGGCGTGCCGACGAATTCGTGCGTACGGGTGAGGCCGGGGCTGTCCGCGAGGCGCGCGATGCCGAAGTCGGTGAGCATCGGGTGCATCTGGCCGTCGCGCTCGGCGAGCAGCACGTTCGCGGGCTTCAGGTCGCGGTGGACGACGCCGTCGGCGTGGCTGGCGGCGAGCGCGTCGGCGATCTGCGCGGTGAGGAGTGCGGCGGCGACCGGGCTGAGCGGGCCGTTCTCCCGGATGTAACGGTGCAGGTCCGGGCCGTCGACCAGGTCCATGACGAGGGCGAGGAGGTCGCCCTCGACGACGAGGTCCCGGGTGCGGACGATGTTCGGGTGGGTGAGGCGGAGGAGGACGGAGCGTTCCCGGAGGAACCGCATCACCACGTCCGCGTCGTTCGCGAGCTCCTCCTTGAGGACCTTGATCGCGACGGTCTCGCCGGGCTGGCCCGGTACGGCCGCCTCGGCGCCCGCTGTCTCTCGCTGGCGGGCTCGCCAGACGGTGCCCGTGGCGCCGCGTCCGAGCGGCTCCTCGAGCAGGTACTTGCTGCCTACCGGCCGCACGTCATGCGCTCCCTGCGATCGTGGTCCTTGCCTGTCCGAGCCCCCCTCTCGGGTCCGCCCGGGTGTCCGCCCCACTGTAGTGCCGGACGGTGGCACACCGGCGGGTTGTCTTCCGGTCCCGTTCGACCCTGCAAGACGCGTTCGAACCGGACACGGTTGCCAGGGTGACATGACTCGCGCCCGCGCACATGATCCCAAGGTGGGCGCAAGCTGGCGTTTTCGCGAGCGGGAGCGATCAATCAAGATCATTTCTTTCTGGGTCGGCGACGCGTTGTCAGTCCCAGGTGGGAGGATGCCTCCCAGCACGGCGCATCGCGGGGTCGGGAGCCTCGTGGTCCGTGCCGACCTGACCGGACGACGCGTCCGTGCGGGTGGGGGGAGATCGAGACGGGCCAATCCCTCCCCTGCCGGGCGCGCCGCGCAGAAGGGACCGCTGACGGCGATGCAGATCCGGCTGACCGTCCTCGCGGCGCCGACCGGCGGCCAGGCCGCGGGGCGCGCCTGTGACGTGCTTGTCACCGCCCCGGCCGGGACCGCGCTGGCCGCCGTCGCCTCCGGGCTGGCGGCCGCCGTGTCGGGCGCCGACCCCTCGGGCGCCGTCGTGCTGTACGCGGGCGGGGAGCGGCTGGACGTACAGCGCCGTGTCCTGGGCGAGCCGCCGCTGGTGGACGGCGCGGTGCTCTCGCTCCAGGTGCCCGTCGAGGACCACGCGCCGCTGGACGGCGTCCCCGCGCGGCTGCACGTGGTGGCCGGGCCGGACGCGGGAGGGGTCCATATGCTGCACCCCGGCCAGATCCGTATCGGCCGCTCCGCCGACGCCGACGTCCCCCTCGACGACCCGGACGTGTCCCGCCTGCACTGCGCGGTGACCGTCACGGACAGCGGCCGGGTCACGGTCTCGGACCTGGGCTCCACCAACGGCACCACCCTGGACGGCGCCGAGGTCGGCACCCGCCCGGTCCGCCTGGCCCCGGGCGCGCTGCTCCGGCTGGGCGAGTCGTCACTGCGGCTGACGGCGGGCCCGCCCGGGGCCGACGGCGCCCCGCTGCCGACCGTGCCCGACGGCGAGGGCCACCTCCGGGTGTCCCGCGCGGGCGCGGCGCCCTCCGGGGCGGGGGCGGAGGACGGCCCGGCGGGCGCGGCTGCCCGGCCGCGGTCCTCGTGGCCGGTGGCCCGCCCGGCCGCGGGCGGCGCCGGGACCTACGGCGCCGGAGGCACGCCCACGGCCGCTCCGGGCGGTGACGTCCGGGCGGGCGGCCGGGGCGCCGAAGGCGGTGGGCTGCTCGGCGGCGTGCCGCACCAGGCCGGTGACAGCGCGCGGCAGGTCACCCCGCCCCGCGGCACCACCGTGCCCGGCGGCCCGGGCGAGCCGGGCACCCCCGGGGGCACCCCCGAGGGGCCCGCGCGGAAGCGGGGCATAGGGGCCTGGGCGCGGCGGCTCGCGGGCGGGCGGGCCGAAGGGCCGGCCGGGGCGCCGGAGGGGCCCGTACCCGAGACCCTCGCGGGTGGAACCGTCCATGAGACCTGGCCCGACCCCGCCGCCGTGCTGCTCACCGCGCTCGGCCCGGGACCGCGCCTGTGGGAGCGGGGCCCCGGCCACCCGGAGGCGCTGGCCGTGCGGCTGGGCACCACCGACCGGGCCGACCTGGCCGCCGTGCCCGTCACGGTGGGGCTCCGTGAGGCCGGGTCGCTCGCGCTCGCCGGGCCCCGGGCACGGCTCCTGGGGCTGACCCGTTCCGTCGTGGCGCAGCTGGCCGCGCTCCACGCGCCCACCGACCTGGAGATCGTGCTGATCAGCAGCGCGAGCCGCAAGCGCGAGTGGAGCTGGCTCGGCTGGCTCCCACACGTGCGCCCGGCCCACGGCCAGGACTGCCGCCTCCTCCTCGCGTACGACCGGGAGCAGGCGGCCGCCCGGACCGCCGAGCTCACCCGGCGGCTGGACGACGGGCCGCTCGGGCCCGGCTGGGCGAGCGCCGACCGCAAGGCCGTCGCCGAGGCCGCCGAGCGCCACGCCGCGGCGTACGGGACGTACACGGTCGTGATCGTCGACGGCGACCCCGGTTCCGCCGCGCTGCGCGAGACGACCGCGCGGCTCGCCGGGGCGGGCGCGGCCGCCGGTATCCACCTCGTCTGCCTGGCCGAGACCCCGGCCGCCTCACCGCTCTCCCCGGTCGTGGAGACCTACGAGACGGCGTGCGCCGCGTCACTCGCGTTCCGCGAGTGCGGAGCCGCCGCTCTGCTGTCCGGCGACGTGGCGACCGCGCTGCGCCTGATGCGTACCGCCGGGGGACAGCCGGCCGGCCACGGCACGGTCGGCACGGTCGACGCGGTGTCCGCCGCCTGGGCCGAGCGGTTCGCGCGGGCGCTCGCACCGTTGCGGGCGGAGCGCGACGAGGGCGCCGAAGCCCGGGGCACCGTGGGAGCCGCGCCCCGCGCCACCGCCGTACCGCTGCCGCCGTCCTCCCGGCTGCTGGACGAGCTGGGGCTGGCCCGGGCGACACCCGCGTCCCTGATGGCCCGCTGGGCATCGGCCCCGGACGGCACCGCCGTGCTGGGCACCGGCCCGCGCGGGCCCCTGGCCGTGGACCTCACCACGGAGGGCCCCCACCTGCTGATCGAGGGCCCGGCCGGCAGCGGCCGCACGGAGCTGCTGCGCTCCGTCGCCGCGTCCCTGGCGGCCGCGTCCCGCCCCGACCGGCTGGGCCTGCTGCTGGTCGACGGCGCGGGCGGCGGACGCGGCGAAGGCCTCGCGCCCTGCACCGAGCTGCCGCACACCACCGAGCACCTGGTGGCCTCCGACCCGGTGCGGATGCGGGAGTTCGCCCAGGCGCTCGGGGCGGAGCTGAAGCGCCGCGCCGAGCTGCTGGGTCGCCAGGAGTTCACCGAGTGGCACACCCAGCGGGAGGTCGCGAACCGCATGATCGGCCCGCGGCGCCCCACGGACCGGAGCCGCCCCCTGGACCGGAACCGCACCACGGCCACGGACCAGAACCGCGCCACCGACCCGGACCGGCCCGTCGACCAAAGCCGCACCCCCGACCAAAGCCGACCCACCGACCCGAGCCGCGCCACCCACCCAAGCCGCGCCACCGATCAGAACCGCTCCACCGACCCCACCAGCCCGCTCACCGACCCCACCGGCCCGAGCCGACCCACCGACCCCACCAGCCCGCTCGCCGACCCCACCGGCCCGCCCACCGGCCTCGGCTCCCCGTCCACCGGCACGGTGCGGCTGCGTCCGGCCGCCCGGACCGCCAAGGACGAGGTGCCGCCTCCGCTGCCGCGCCTGGTCGTCCTGGTCGACGACTACGACGCACTGGTCGCGCCCGCGCTCGGCAGCCCGGGCCGCCCCGCCGCCGGGTCGGTCGTGCGGGCGCTGGAGGCCGTGGCCCGGGACGGTCACCGCCTGGGCGTGCACCTGGTGGCGGCGTCCGCCCGCCCGGACCGCACGGCCGACACGGAGCTGGCCCACCAGGCCCGGCTGCGGGTGGTGCTGGACGCCCCGCCGGTCTCCCCCGGGCCGGACGTCCCCGCGCCGGGGCGCGGCCGGCTGGGGCATCCGGACGGCCGGGTGACGCCGTTCCAGGGCGGCCGGGTCACCGGGCGCATCCCCCGTACGGCGACGCAGCGGCCCACGGTGGTGCCGCTGGAGTGGGAGCGGATGGGCGATCCGCCGACCCGCCGCCCGGTGCGGGAGCTGGGCAACGGGCCGACGGACCTGGCGCTGCTGGCGAGCGCGCTGGAGCGGGCGGCCCGCTCGGTCGAGGCGGTACCGCTGCCTCCGCTCGTACCGGCACCGCACGGATGAGCGAGCCTGACGGTACGTCACGACCCGATCACGATCGCCGACTTGACACGGAAGGCGGTATTGCGGCCCCCGTACGCCGGGCGTAGACCTGACGGACGGGACGCGTACGCGCACGGAAGAGACGGGGCAGTGATGCGCACAACTCTTCGGACACGCAGGACACCAGGGGCATCAGCGACGCCGGCGACGCCAGCGACACGCCGCATACGCCGGACGCGCGGGGCCGCCATGGCGCTGGCGGCCGTCTGCGCCCTCGCCCTCGCCGGCTGTGGCGACGGCGACGGCGGCAAGGGCGGCTCCGAGCCGAGCGAGGACACCGGCGCGGCGACCGTTCGGCTGCCCAAGCTGGACGGCCAGAAGGTCCAGGTCGTGGCGGTGTGGACGGGCCCGGAACAGCAGGCGTTCACCAAGGTCCTCGACGAGTTCGAGAAGCGCACCGGGGCGGAGGTCGCCTACGTACCGACGCAGGACGCGATGCTGAACTACATCGGTACGAAGATCGCGGGCGGCGCCCCGCCGGACGTCGCCATGCTCCAGCAGGTCGGCGCGCTCCAGCAGGCCGTGGAGCGCAAGTGGGCCAAGCCGGCCGGTGCCGAGGCCAAGGCCCAGCTCGCCAAGAACTACTCCAAGGGCTGGCAGGACCTCGGGGCGGTGAACGGCACCCAGTACGGCGTGTACTTCAAGGCCGCCAACAAGTCGCTGATCTGGTACAACACCGCGGCCTTCGAGAACGCCGGGGTGTCCGAGCCGAAGACGTGGAAGGAACTGCTCACCACCGCCGAGACGATCTCCGCCTCCGGTGTGACGCCCTTCTCGGTCGGCGGCGCGGACGGCTGGACCCTGACGGACTGGTTCGAGAACATCTACCTCTCCCAGGCCGGGCCGGAGAAGTACGACCAGCTGGCCAAGCACGAGATCCCGTGGACCGACCCGTCGGTGAAGCAGGCCCTCACCACCCTCGGTGAACTGTTCGGCAAACCGAACCTGATCGCGGGCGGCGCGGCGGGGGCACTCCAGACGGAGTTCCCCGCCTCCGTGACGCAGACGTTCACCGGCGGTGACGCGCCCAAGGCCGCGATGGTCTTCGAGGGCGACTTCGTCTCCATCAACATCGCCCAGACGGAGGCGAAGATCGGTACGGACGCGAAGGCGTTCCCGTTCCCGGCAGTGGGAGCCGAGCCGCCCGTGGTGACCGGCGGCGACGTGGCGGTCGCGCTGACCGACAAGCCCGCCACCCAGGCGCTGCTGACGTTCCTGGCGTCCCCGGACGCCGCGAGCATCTGGGCGGCCGAGGGCGGGTTCATCTCCCCCAACAAGTCGATGGACCCGGCGGTGTACCCGAACGACGTCCAGCGCGACATCGGCAAGGCGCTCATCGCGGCGGAGGACGACTTCCGCTTCGACATGTCGGACCAGATGCCGCAGTCGTTCGGCGGGACGCCCGGCAAGGGCGAGTGGAAGGCGCTCCAGGACTTCCTGAAGAACCCGAAGGACGTCGCGGGTACGCAGGCGAGGCTGGAGGCCGACGCGGCCAAGGCGTACAAGGGCAAGAGCTGACGCCATGACGGCGCCGACAGCGGGGGGCGCGGCGGCCACGTCGCCGCCCCCGGGTTCACGCAAGAGCGTCACCGGCACCCGCAAACTCGTCGCGGCCGGCTTCCTGCTGCCCGCGCTGGTGCTGCTGGGCGCGCTCGTGGTCTACCCGATCGGGTACTCGGTCTACCGGTCCTTCTTCGACCAGGCGGGCAGCGGCTTCGCCGGCCTGGACAACTACGTCGAGATCTTCACCGACGACACGATCCTCACCGCCGTCAAGAACAACGCCGTCTGGGTCGTGGTCGCGCCGACCGTCGCCACCGCCCTCGGCCTGATCTTCGCGGTCCTGACGGAGCGTGTGCGGTGGGGTACGGCGTTCAAGCTGATCGTCTTCATGCCGATGGCGATCTCGATGCTGGCCGCCGGGATCATCTTCCGGCTGGTGTACGAGCAGGACCCGGACCGTGGTGTGGCCAACGCCGTCTGGGTGGGCGTGCACGACACGTTCGCCGAGTCGGCGACCTACCCCAAGGCGCGGCCGCTGCCGGTGCACCCGCTTCGGGCGGCGGGCGGCGGGGCGTTCCTCACCAAGGAGCCGGTGCGGGCGGGCACGCCCGCCAAGCTGCCCCTGATCGGTGTCGCGGCGCCGGACATGCCCCAGGACGCGAAGCCCGCGAAGGCCCCGGAGCCGGCGGGGGATCAGGTCACGGGGACCGCCTGGCTGGACTTCACCCGGGGCGGCGGTGGCACGTCCAACACCATCGACGCCAAGGAGCTGGGCCTGAAGGGCCTGAAGGTGGAGGCGGTCAAGGACGGCCGGGTCGTCGCCACGGCCACGGCGGCCGCCGACGGCACCTTCGCCCTCCCCCAGGAGGCGGACGGAGCCCTCCTGCGGCTGCCGGAGAGCAACTTCCGGGAGCAGTACAACGGTGTGGACTGGCTCGGCCCGTCCCTGGTCACCCCGGCCATCATCGGCAGTTACGTCTGGATGTGGGCGGGCTTCGCGATGGTGCTGATCGCCGCAGGCCTGGCGGCCCTGCCGCGCGAGCTGCTGGAGGCCGCCCGGGTGGACGGCGCGAGCGAGTGGCAGGTCTTCCGCCGGGTGACGGTCCCGCTGCTGGCGCCGGTCCTCGCGGTCGTCCTGGTCACCCTGATGATCAACGTCCTGAAGATCTTCGACCTGGTGTACATCATCGCGCCGGGCTCGGTGCAGGACGACGCGAACGTACTCGCGCTCCAGCTCTACCGCTCCTCCTTCGGCACGGACGCGCACCTCGGCGTGGGCAGCGCCATCTCCGTACTCCTCCTCCTGCTGGTGATCCCGGTGATGTTCTTCAACATCCGCCGCATACGGAAGGAGGCCCGGCGATGAGCGGGACGGTCAGTGCCAAGGCCAAGCCGTCGTTCGCCTCGCGCGTCGCCGCCCGGACGGGCGGCGGGGTCATGCGGGTCTTCCTCGTCCTCGTCGCGCTGTTCTGGCTGATGCCCACGGTGGGGCTGCTGCTGTCCTCGCTGCGCGATCCCGCGGACATCAACGCGAGCGGCTGGTGGACGGTGTTCACGGCGCCCGCCCAGGTCACCACCGCCAACTACGCGACCATCCTCGACAACGAGACCATCACCGGCTCGCTGCTGTCCACGGTTCTGATCACCGTGCCCGCGACCGTGCTCGTGGTGGTGATCGGATCGCTCGCCGGATACGCCTTCGCGTGGATGGAGTTCCCCGGCCGGGACTGGTGGTTCCTGGTCGTGGTCGGACTGCTGGTGGTGCCCGTGCAGGTGGCCCTCGTCCCCGTCTCGAAGCTGTTCGGGGCGGTCGGGATCTTCGAGACGACGCTCGGTGTCGTGCTGTTCCACGTCGCGTTCGGCCTGCCGTTCGCGATCTTCCTGCTGCGCAACTTCTTCGCGGAGATCCCGCGCGAACTGCTGGAGGCCGCCCGGCTCGACGGGGCGGGCGAGATCCGGCTGTTCACGCGGGTGGTCATGCCGCTCGGCGGCCCGGCCATCGCCTCGCTCGGCATCTTCCAGTTCCTGTGGGTGTGGAACGACATGCTGATCGCGCTGATCTTCGCCGACTCCGAGTCGCCGCCGATCACGGTCGCGCTCCAGCAACAGGTGCGGCAGTTCGGCAACAACATCGACATCCTGGCGCCCGGCGCGTTCGTCTCGATGGTGATTCCACTCGTCGTCTTCTTCGCCTTCCAGCGGCAGTTCGTCTCCGGCGTGATGGCGGGTGCGGTCAAGTGACCTAGCGGGTCCCCCGTATGCCACGGCGGGCGTAACCCGGTCGGTTCATCCGACGTTCCCGGGCCATGCCCCGGTTCAGCGTCATCGTCCCCGCGTACAAGGTCCAGGCCTATCTGCACGAGTGCCTGGAGTCGGTGCTCTCCCAGTCCTTCGAGGATCTGGAACTGATCGCCGTGGACGACTGCTCGCCCGACGGTTGCGGGGCGGTGATCGACGAGTTCGCCGCCCTCGACCGCCGGGTCGTCGCCGTCCACCTGCCCGAGAACACCGGGCTGGGCCCCGCCCGCAACGCGGGGCTCGCCCGCGCGAGGGGCGACTACGTCCTCTTCCTTGACGGTGACGACACCTTCGTACCGGGCGCCCTCCAGGCCATCGCCGACCGCCTCAAGGAGACCGGTTCGCCCGAGCTCCTGGTGTACGACTACGCCCGCGTCTACTGGTCGGGGGAGGCGGTGCGCCACGAGTTCCGCAGCCACCTCACCGAGGCCGGCCCGGCGCCGTTCCCGCTGACCGAGCGGCCGGGGCTGCTGAAGGTCCTGATGGTGGTGTGGAACAAGGCGTACAAGCGGGAGTTCCTGGAGCGCGAGGGGTTCACCTTCCCGCCCGGCTTCTACGAGGACACCCCGTGGACATACCCGGCGCTGATGGCCGCCGGGTCGATCGCCACCCTCGACCGGGTCTGCGTCCACTACCGCCAGCGCCGTACCGGCTCCATCCTGCGCACCACCAGCCCCCGGCACTTCGACCTGTTCGAGCAGTACGAGCGGGTCTTCGCGTTCATCGACGCGCGCCCCGAGCTGGCGCGCTGGCGGCCCGTGCTGTTCCGGCGCATGGCCGACCACTTCACGTCCGTGTTCTCCGCCCCCGGCCGCCTCCCGCGCGGCACCCGCGCCGCCTTCTTCCGCCGCGCCCGCCGCCACTACCGCCGCTTCCGCACCCGGGGCGCCACGCCCAAGTTCACCACCCGGCTGCGGCACGCCCTGGTCCGGCTGGGCAGCCACCGCACCTACCGGGCGATCATGACCGCCCGGGGGCTCAACAAGCGGGCCGGACGGTACGCGTCGACGGCCGCGCGAGCCGTGCGCGGCGCCCTGCTCCAGCTCCACTACCGCGTCCAGCTGTGCCTGCCGGTGCGTGAGGACCGCGCCGTGTTCGCCGCCTACTGGAACCGGGGCTACGCGTGCAGCCCGGCCGCCATCGAGGAACGGGTGCGTGAACTGGCCCCGCACGTGCGCACCGCCTGGATCTGTACGCCCGAGCACTTCCACACCGTGCCGACCGGGACACGCAGGCTGCGCCCGGGGTCGGCCGCGTACTGGACCGCGCTGGCCCGCTCCAAGTACCTGGTCAACAACGTCAACTTCGACCGGCGGCTGGTCAAGCGGCGCGGCCAGCTGCTGATCCAGACCCAGCACGGCACGCCGCTCAAGCACATGGGCCTGGACCTCCAGTACCGGCCGGCGGCCGCCCAGGGCACGGACTTCGCGCAGCTCCTGCGCAGCATCGACAAGTGGGACGCCCTGGTGTCCGCCAACCGTCACTCCAGCCTGGTGTGGGAGCGGGTCTACCCGGCCGCCTACCGCCTGCTGGAGTTCGGCTCGCCGCGCAATGACGTCTTCCAGCGGGCCACCGCCTCCGACGTCGCGCTGCTGCGCGAGTCGCTGCGCGTCCCCGAGGGGCACACGGCGATCCTGTACGCCCCCACGCACCGTGACTACGTCCGCCCGCAGCCGCCCCTGCTCGACCTGGAGCGGCTGCTGCTGGCGCTCGGCCCCCGGTACGTGATCCTCGCCCGCCCCCACCCCACGCACGGCTCGCCCTTCGCCACGGCGGACAACCCCCGGATCATCGACGTGTCCGGGCACGCTTCCGTCGAGGAGCTGTGCCTGGCCTCGGACGCGCTGCTGACGGACTACTCCTCGCTGATGTTCGACTACGCGGGCCTCGACCGGCCGATCGTGGTGCACACCGAGGACTGGGTGGCGTACGACGCGGCCCGCGGCACCTACTTCGACCTGCGGGACTTCCCGCCGGGCGCGGTCGCCCGCACCGAGGACGAGCTGATCGACATCTTCGCCTCCGGCCACTGGCGTGGTTCGCGCTCCGCCCAGCTGCGGGCCGCGTTCCGGGCGCGCTTCTGCCCGTACGACGACGGGTACGCGGCCGAGCGGGTGGTGCGGCACCTGTTCCTGGGCGAGGACCCGGCGGCCCTGCCGCCGGTGATCCCGCTGGAGGACCGCCGCCCGGCCCCGTCGATGGGCGGGGCGGGGGCGATGCTGTTCCCGGCGCCGCGCTAGCGGGTGCGGGCGCGGTACGGTCTTCCCGCGCCGCGCTAGCGGGTGCCGATCAACGCCTTGGCGGCCCGCCGCACCGGCCCCTTCTGCACCACGGGACCGAGCAGTCGGCCCACCACTCCGCCCGGCCGCCAGCGCAACTGCAGCCGCCCCGCGTCCCGCCCCTCCGGCTCGACCGTGACGCGGTGCCGGCCCGCGCCGGCCACCTCGAACGGCGCGAAGTCCAGGGGTGCGAGCAGGATCCCGGTGTTGCCCGTGCGCCCGTCGGTGACCTCCAGCACGGGGTGCCGCACGCCCCGGAAGCCGTGCACGGGCAGCGACGCGGCGGCCACGTCGAGCCGTACGGCGCCCTCGAAGACGCCCCGCCCCGCCGGGTCCATCCGCAGCGGCACGGTCAGCCGCCGCCCGGCGGGCGAGACGTGCAGGCGAGCCGGGAACGGGGCGAGCGGAAGGCGCCGCCCCGGGTCGTAGGTGCGCAGGCGCAGCTCCACGGCGCCGTCCTCGCCGCGCCCCACCCGGGTGATCTCGTGCCGGAACCGGGCGGAGCGGAACGGGCATCCGGCCAGGTCCAGTTCCGTCAGGTCGAGGTCGGCCCGCCCCGCCTCCGTCCGGGGCGGCGCGCTCCCCCAGTACGTACGCCCCCGCCCGTCGCCCGCCGTCTCGCGCGGCCCCACACCGTGGGCCATGCCCCGCGCGGCCAGGGCGGCCTCCTCGTACCGCCCCTCGCGCAGCAGCCCCACGACGACCCGCTCGTCCCGCCGCATCCGCCGGAACGCGGCCGCGGACAGCCCGTCCAGGTACGGCAGGACCTCCGCCGCGAACTCCTCCACCCACGCCGGCTCCCGGTGGGGCAGGTCACCGGCGTACAGCCGCAGGTCGTGGGAGAGGAACTTGTGGTCCTTCTCCTCCCGTACCGCCTCCGACACCCCCTGCTCGGCCAGGAAGTCGTCGATGAGGCGCGCGACGGCGACCCGGTCGCGGACGTTGGAGATCAGGTGCCGCCGGTTGGAGATGGTCGCGGTGTCCGCGGCCGCATAGGGCGCGATGTACCAGCGGTAGACGGGTTCGGTGATGACGGTGAAGGCGCGGGCGAGGGTGTAGGCCTGTGCGGAGAACAGCTGGTCCTCGTAGTGGAGGCCCTCGGGGAAGCGCAGGGCGTGGCGGTCCAGGAACTCCCTGCGGTACATCTTGTTGGTCGACAGCGGCTCGAACAGCAGCCGTGGCTCGTCCTCGATGCCCCGGACGGTGCGCCGCCGGGAGAACAGGTGCGCCATCCAGGGCGAGACGTCCCCCGTGTCGGCGCGCACCCGCTCGACCGCCCCCATCGTGAAGTCGACGTCCGCTTCCGCGTGGGCGGCGAGCAGCAGTTCGCAGGAGCGCGGCGGGAGTTCGTCGTCGCTGTCGAGGAACATGAGGAACGGGGCGCGGGCGGTTTCCAGGGCCCGGTTCCGGGGCGCGCCGCAGCCGCCGCTGTTGCGCTCCAGTCGGAGCACCCGGATGCGGTCGTCCTGGTCGGCCAGTTGGGCCGCGACCTGCGGGGTGGCGTCGGTGGAGTGGTCGTCGCTGATGACGATCTCGATGTCGCGGTGGGTCTGGGCGCGTACGGAGGCGACGGCGCGCGGCAGCCGTTCGGCGTCGTTGTGGACGATGACGGTGACGGTCACGTCGGGGAGAGCGGTCATCGGCGGGTGGCCTCCTCGGGTGTGGGGGCGGGGGTGCGCCGCTCCAGGGGCAGGATCGGCGGCAGGCTCTCCTCGCCCTCGCCGAGGAAGACCCGGCGTACGACCCGCTCGGCGGCGCGCCCGTCGTCGTACTCGCAGAACCGCAGCCGGAAGTCGTGGCGCTGTTTCGCCGCCGCCTCGTCGCACCACGTGCCGTCGCGGAGGATCTCGGTGAGTTCGTCCTGGCTGCGCGTGACGTGGCCGGGGGGTTCGGCGGTGATGTCGAAGTAGACGCCGCGGGTGGCGGTGTAGGTCTCCCAGTCGTCGGTGTGCAGGACGATGGGGCGGTCGAGGTTGGCGTAGTCGAACATGATCGACGAGTAGTCGGTGATGAGCGCGTCGGCGGCCAGGGCGAGTTCCTCGACGGGGTCGTAGCCGGTGACGTCGAGGACGCGGTCGTGGCGCGGTCCGGGCAGCCGGTCGTGGAAGTAGTGGCCGCGTACGAGCAGGACGGTGTCGTCGCCGAGGTCGTCGGCGAGCCGGGGCAGGTCGAGGCGGGGCGTCCAGCGGGTGCGGGCCTGGTAGTCGCGGTGCGTGGGGGCGTACAGCAGGGCGCGGCGGCCGGGTTCGATGCCGAGCTTGGCGCGGGCGGTGCGGACGTCGGCGGCGGTGGCGCGGTAGTGGATGTCGTTGCGGGGATAGCCGTAGTCGAGGGACCGGTAGCCGGCCGGATAGGCGCGCTGCCAGGTCTCGGTGGAGTGGCTGTTGGCGGACAGGCTGAAGTCCCAGCGGTCGACGCGTTCCAGCAGGGCTTCGAGGTTGAGGCCCTGGGCGGCGGCCGGGTGGTCGCGCTGGTCGACGCCCATGCGCTTGAGGGGGGTGCCGTGGTGGGTCTGGAGGTGAACGGCGCCGGGGCGTTTGACGATCCCGTTGGGGAAGTTGACGTTGTTGACGAGGTACTTGGCGCGGGCGAGGACGTCCCAGTAGCGGGGCGTGCCGGGGACGACGTGGTCGGTGCCGGCCGGCAGCAGCGGGACACGGTCGGGGTCGACGATCCACACCTGGTGGATGTCGGGGGCCAGTTCGGCGAGCTCGGCGGCGATGGCGGCCGGGTTGCAGTGGACGCCGCGCCCCCAGTACGCGGAGAAGACGGCGAGGTCCTGGTCGAGGCTCCGGCGCAGCCGGCGGCGGTAGCGGTGGCGGGTGCGGGCGGCCGTGACCCGCTCGGCGCGGGTGGCGGCGACGGCCTGGGCGGCGCGCCGCTTGTCGTTGGCGATGCGCAGCAGCCGGTAGGCGAGGTGGGCGCCGTGGCCGAGGAGGGCGTGGCGTACGCCGTCGAGGCCGCCGGGCCGGTGGTGGCCCTCGGGGCGGAAGCGGGCGGTGTGGCGGGCGGCGCAGCGGAAGTACTCGGTGAGCAGGGCGGGCGGCAGTTCGTCGCGCCGGGCGAGGGTGGTCAGGTAGTCGCCGACCATCCGGTCGTAGAGCCGGATGCGCAGGGCGGTGGGCGCGGCGGCGGCGTGGGCGAGCTGGTGGAGGCGTTCGTACTGGCCGAAGGCGGCGAAGTGCGGCTCGGGGCCGGCGGCCCGCCGCTGGGTGGGCCGGTCCTTGTGGCGGACGAGGCCGACGGCGGTGCAGGTGGTGATCCGCCGGGCGAGGAGGAGGACGGCGTACGAGAGGTAGAGCTCGTCGTGTCCTTCGGTGCCGATCAGCTCGGGGTGTTCGGCCAGGAGCCGGGCGTTGATGAGGCGGGTGCCGAGGAGGGGCGCGATGTCGAGGAGGGCGGGGTGGTCGGCGAGGGTGGTGTGCCCCTGAGTGCCGGTCTCCATGAGGAGGTCGGTGGTGCCGCTGGGTACGGCGTCGTCCCACCAGGGGGCGTGGTGGTGGTCGAGGAGCAGGACGTCCGGTGCTTCGCGCAGCGCGTCGAGGCGGGCGGTGAGGGCGGCGGCCGCGCCGTCGGGCAGCCGGTCGGCGGCGGGGTGCAGGAACTGCAGGTACGTCCCGGTCGCGGCGCGGGCGGCGGCGGCCCGGGCGGTGGCGGCCGGGGCGCCGGGGGCGACGGGCACGACGGTGACGCGCGGGTCGCGCAGCTCGTGGAGCGCGGTGAGCGCCCGTGCGGGGCCGTCGGTGTCGGAGACGGTGACGACGATGTCGAGGTCGGGCGGGGTCTGGGCGGTGACGCTGTCGAGGCAGGTGCGGAGCCGGCCGTGGGGCGCGTGGCCGGACACGATGACGCTGAGTGCGGGCATGGGCGTTCGGTCCTTCTGAAGCTTCCGAGGTGGATCAGTTCCGTTGGCCGAGGAAGACCGTCACCAGTCCGATCACCACCAGCAGCGAGCCGGCCCAGGTCCACACCGAGGTCCGCTCGTGCAGCAGCGTGGAGCCGGCCAGCACGATCAGCAGATAGCCGAGGGCGTTGAAGGGGTACGCGATGGACAGCGGAACCCTGGCGAGGGTGGACATCCAGGCGACGGCGGAGATCGCGAAGACGGTGAGGCCCAGCACCACCCAGGGGGTGGTCGCGGCGCGTACGGCCAGGGAGCCGCCGGCCTTCTCGGCGGCGCCGGCGGCGGCCTTCATGCCGTGCTTGAGCATGATCTGGCCGGCCGCCGAGGAGAACACCGCGAACAGCAGCAGCATCAGGCTGGGCAGGGTCAACGTCCGCCTCTCACACGCCGACGCGGTGGGTGGAGGAGTCCACCGGGACGAACTGACGGTTGAGGATGTCCTGGACATCGATGTGCTCCCCAGCGATGATCGTCCGCGCCGCATGCGGGGTGAGCAGTGCGACGTACTGGTAGCCGAAGAGGGTGGGCCGGACGCGGGTCAGCAGTTTCGACACCCCGCCGAGCGCCCTGGACACCGGTCCGCCGCCGAGCACGGACCAGAAGGGCGCGCCGGTGGCGGTGATGGACAGCACGTCGTACCCGGCGGCGCGCACGGTGCGGCGGAGGCTGGCGCGGCTGAAGAACCGCAGGTGCGTCTCGTCGAGGATGCCGCGCCGGTCGTAGTCGAAGATGCCGAGCGCGACACGCAGCCGTGAGTACCAGTGGCCGAAGTTCGGTACGGACAGCCACACGTGCCCGTCGGGGCGCAGCACCCCGCGCAGCTCGGCGAGGAGGCGTTCGGGGCGGGAGAGGTGCTCGATGACGTCGCCGGCGACGACGTAGTCGTACCCGTCGCCGATGCCCTCGGGCAGCCCCTCCTCCAGGTCGGCGAGGAAGAACCCTCCCGAGCACTTCTCCTGCACGCCCTCGACTTCGACGCAGTCGATACCGGTGACCGTGTGGCCGAGGGCCTCCAGGCGTTCGGAGAACGCTCCGCCGGAGCAGCCGACGTCGAGGACGCGGCCGGGCGCAAGGCCGCGCATCCGGTCGAGGATGACGGCGTGGGAGGAACCGTCGCCCTCCTTGAAGGCGTACTCGACGGGCTTGGGGATCCAGCCGCACGTACCGAACCCCTTCTTGGCCAGCCGGTACTCGAGGACGTCCTTGACGACGTCCTTGGCGTACCGCATGCCGTTGACGTAGCAGATCTCGTCGCCGTAGTAGGTGGGGATGGGGATCTCGCGGATGCGCATCCCGGCGTCGGCCATCTGCACGATGATCTGGGTGTCGAAGTCGAAGGCGTCGGTGTTGCGCTCGATGGGCAGGCGGCGCAGGGCGTCGACCTTGTAGGCCCGGTAGCCGGAGTGGAACTCGGTCAGCTCCGATCCGAGCAGCGCGTTCTCCAGCCGGGTCAGGACGCGGTTGCCGAGCCACTTGTAGAGCGGCATGCCGCCGCGGAGGGCGTCCCGGGGCCGCATCATCCGCGACCCGAACACGGCTTCGCACTCGCCGCGTTCCAGGGGCTCCACCATCTGCGGCAGCAGCTCGGGCGCATACTGCCCGTCGCCGTGGAGCAGGACGACGATGTCCAGTCCCCGCTCGGCGGCGAGCGCGTACCCGGCCTTCTGGTTGCCGCCGTAACCGAGGTTCTTGGTGTGCCGCATGACGACGGTCGGCGGCATCCCGTCGAGCTGGGACCAGCGGCAGCCGGCGGTGAACGTCGCGTCATGGCTGGCGTCGTCGAGGATCAGGATCTCGGCGATCCTCGGCCGGAAGTCGGCGGGGATCCGGTCGAGGGTCTTCTCCAGCGTCGCTTCCGCGTTGTACGCCACCACCAGGATCCCGATCCTGGGGCTGCTGCTTCGGCTGCTGCTCTGGCCTTCCGTCACGGGCTTCTCCACTCTCGCGGGTGTTCGGGCGGGTCAGTCGGCGGGGGAAGCGGGAACGGCGGCGTCACCGGGCGCCGCCCCCGCGGTGCCCCTCCCGCCCGGTGCGGTGGCCCCGGGGACGGCGTCCTCGGCCGGGGCGGCGGGGGCGGTGCCGGCCGGTGCGGGCGCGGCGGAGGCCGGGGCTCGCCGTGCCGGGGGGAGCGGCGGCGCCGGGTCGGGGCGGCGGCGCGTGGCCAGGGCCCCGTGGAGGGCGGAGGCGACGCACAGGGCGAGTACCGCCCAGCCCAGGGCGCCGAAGGCCATCTCCGTGTCCGTCCAGTGGACCGGACGCTGTCCGGAGTAGACCGAGGCGGCTACGGCGCCGACGACGATCCCGTACGCCACGCCCTGCCACAGGCCCACGACGAACAGCCCGGCCGCCGGCCACGCCAGGTACTGCACGCCCGACGCCGTGCTCAGCAACAGCAGCAGCCCGAGGGTGGTGGCGACGGCGAGCGGCGCGTCGGCCGGGCGCCGCCACGCCAGTCCCACTCCCACCGCCATGATCGCGGCGACGATCAGGAAGTGGCCGTCACCGCGCAGCAGCTGGACGTACGGTTCCGGCACGTCCGCCCAGCGGGCGAAGCGGACGATGCCCCAGAAGCTGAAGTTGCCGCCCGCGTACTCCAGGACGTTCGCCTTCAGCCCGCCCGGCACGGTCGCGACCACGGGCCCCCACACGGTGAGGAACAGCGCCACGAACCCGGCCGTGAACCGCAGCAGGAGGGGGCGGCCCCCGCTGCGCCAGGCGGCGGCGAAGAGCAGCGGTACGGCGACGACCGGGATGAGCTTGACGCTGACGCACAGCACCGCCGCGAGCCCGGCCGCCACCGGCCTGCCCCGGTCGACGAGCAGGTACGCGGCGGCGAAGGCGAACATCACCGCGACCGAATCGGTGTTGCCGTGGTAGCCGGAGGTGGCGACGAGCACCGGGCACAGCGCCGCGCCCACGGCGCAGAACACCGCCGTACGCAGCCGGGCCGCCCGCCGCCGCACGATCGCGAAGACCAGCAGCACGGTGATGAAGTCGGCGAGACACGCCGGGAAGCGGATCAGGGGCCGCCACGGCACCCCCTGCTGCGCGAGCCACTCCAGCCCCAGCAGCATCCAGCTCGCCAGCGGCGGATGGTTGTAGACCGGCAACCACGGCATCTGCTCGGCGTAGATGCGTACCGGGTCCGTCCGGGCGATGGCCCGTGCGAAACCCCAGAAGAACCGCACATCGGCAGGCCCGCGCGTGTTCGCCGCGAGCGCCATTTTCGATACGAACGCGACCGCCGCGACGGCGATGACGACGATCCGGGCTTTCCGTACGTCCCAGGACAGAGACGACATTCGGACGTTCATGGTTGTGGAACGTAGCAATACCGACCACACCTAGTGAAGCACCGATTAACACACTTAAGCCACAACGAAGTTCACCGCGTGGGCGTTATAGCGCCGGAACGGATTTACCGAATCACACGTATGGCCCACGAAACCACGTAATTCGTGGCGCTCAACTCTCGTTCACAACCTGCACCTTGTCCCCGTCAGCCGAGGCAGACAGGCAGGCCAGTGAAGTGAAAGCACTCGTACTCTCCGGAGGCGCCGGCACCCGGCTGCGCCCCATCACGCACACCTCCGCCAAACAGCTGGTCCCCGTGGCCAACAAGCCGGTGCTCTTCTACGGGCTCGAATCGATCGCCGCCGCCGGAATCCGCGAGGTCGGCATCATCGTCGCCCCCGACACGGCCGAGGAGATCCGGGCGGCCGTCGGCGACGGATCCCGCTTCGGCCTCGTCGTCACGTACATCCCCCAGCACGCCCCGCTCGGCCTCGCCCACGCCGTGCTGATCGCCCGGGAGTTTCTCGGCGACGACGACTTCGTGATGTACCTCGGGGACAATTTCATCGTCGGCGGGATCACCGACCTGGTCGAGGAATTCCGCGCCGCCCGCCCCGCCGCGCGCATCCTGCTGACCAAGGTGCCCGACCCGCGTGCCTTCGGGGTCGCCGAGCTCGACGTCGACGGGCGGGTCGCCCGGCTGGAGGAGAAGCCCCAAGACCCCCGCAGCGACCTGGCGCTCGTCGGGGTGTACCTGTTCACGCCTGCCGTGCACGAGGCGGTGCGCTCCATCGAGCCGTCCGCGCGCGGCGAGCTGGAGATCACCGACGCCATCCAGTGGCTCATCGACGAGCACCGCACCGTCACCTCGACCGTGGTCTCCGGCTACTGGAAGGACACCGGCAACGTGGCGGACATGCTGGAGGTGAACCGGTCCGTCCTGGAGCTCCTCACCCCGTGCAACGAGGGGACCGTCGACGCCGCCACCGAGATCATCGGCCGCGTCCGCATCGGCGGCGGCGCGACCGTGCGCGGCTCGCGGATCGTCGGCCCGGTCATCATCGGGGCGGGCACGGTCGTGGAGAACTCCTACATCGGCCCGTCCACCTCCATCGCGGAGAACTGCCGCGTCACGGACAGCGAGATCGAGTACTCCATCGTGCTCAGCGGCTCGTCCCTGCACGGCGTGGGGCGCGTCGAGGCGTCCCTGATCGGACGTAACGTCCAAATCACCCCCGCCCCGCCCATCCCGGCCGCCCACCGCCTGGTGCTCGGCGATCACAGCAAGGTGCAGATCTCGGCATGAACACCGCCCTCCGTGTCCTGGTGACCGGCGGAGCCGGCTTCATCGGCTCGACTTACGTCCGTACGCTGCTGGGGCCCTCGGGCCCCGGCGGCACGGAGGTCACCGTCCTCGACAAGCTCACCTACGCGGGCAACCCCGCGAACCTGGACCCGGTGCGCGACCACCCCGGCTTCGCGTTCGTCCACGGCGACGTCTGCGACCCGGAACTGGTCGACAAACTGCTCTCCGAGCACGACCAGGTCGTCCACTTCGCCGCCGAGTCGCACGTCGACCGCTCGATCGCCGGCGCCGACGCCTTCGTACGCACCAATGTGCTGGGCACGCAGACGCTGCTGGACGCGGCCGTGCGGAACCGTCTCTCCACCGTCGTCCAGATCTCCACGGACGAGGTGTACGGGTCGATCGACACGGGCTCGTGGACCGAGGACCAGCCGCTGCGGCCCAACTCCCCCTACGCCGCGACCAAGGCGTCCGCCGACCTGATCGCCCTGTCCTACCACCGCACCCACGGCCTGGACGTGCGGGTGACACGCTGCTCCAACAACTACGGCCACCACCAGTTCCCCGAGAAGGTCGTCCCCCTGTTCATCACCCGGCTGCTGGACGGCGGCCGGGTGCCGCTGTACGGGGACGGCACGCACGTCCGGGACTGGCTGCACGTCGACGACCACGTACGGGCCGTCGAACTCGTACGCACCCGGGGCAGGGCGGGCGAGGTGTACCACATCGGCGGCGGTACGGAGCTGTCCAACCGCGAGCTCACCGGTGCGCTGCTCGACGCCTGTGGCGCCGACTGGTCGCGGGTGGACCACGTCGAGGACCGCAAGGGCCACGACCGGCGCTACTCGGTGGACTGGACGAAGATCCGCGACGAGCTGGGCTACCGGCCGGGCAAGGACTTCGCGACCGGGCTGGCGGAGACGGTCGCCTGGTACCGGGACAACCGCTCCTGGTGGCAGCCCCTGCTGGACCGGGCGGCGCTGTGACCTGGGTCGTGACGGGCGCGGGCGGAATGCTGGGGCGCGACGTGCTGCGGTGTGCGGGGGACGACACGGTCGGCCTGACGCGGCGGGACCTGGACGTGACGGACCGGGGGGCGGTCCTGGCCGCGCTGCGGGCGCTGCGCCCCTCCGTGGTCGTCAACTGCGCCGCCTGGACGGCGGTGGACGACGCCGAGACCCGCGAGGCGGACGCCCTGGCGGTCAACGGGACGGCCGTGCGGTACCTCGCGGAGGCGTGCGCCGAGGTGCGCTGCGCCCTGGTGCACGTCTCCACCGACTACGTTTTCGACGGCCACGCGCGCGTGCCGTACGCCGAGTGCGCGGTGCCCGGCCCGCGCACCGCGTACGGCCGCACCAAACTCGTGGGCGAGCGCGCGGTCCTGGAGGCCCTGCCCGAGCGCGGGTACGTGGTGCGGACGGCGTGGCTGTACGGGGCGGGCGGCGGCAACTTCGTGCGGACGATAATGCGGCTGGAAGCGTCCCGCGACGCGGTCGACGTGGTCGCCGACGAGCGCGGCCAGCCGACCTGGAGCGCCGACGTGGCCGGCCGGCTGGTCCGGCTCGTGGGTGCGCCCCCGGGCATCTACCACGCCACGAACGGCGGGGACGGCACGTGGTACGACCTCGCCCGGGAGACCTTCCGCCTCCTGGGCGCGGACCCGGCGCGCGTCCGCCCCACCACGAGCGCCTCGTACCCCCGCCCGGCACCACGCCCGGCGTACAGCGTGCTGGGTCACGCCCGCTGGCGCGAGGCGGACCTGCCGCCGTTGCGCGACTGGCGGGAGGCGCTGCCGGAGGCCTTCCCGGCGCTGCGGGCGGCCGCGGGCGGCTGACCCCGGCCCGCGCGGCGCCCCCGGACCAGCCGCCTGCGAGGCGGGGCCGACGGCTTCACCGACCAGGACATGGGGATGGGGGGCTCATGCCGGTCCTCCTCGGGTGTTCAGGGTTCCGCCGGCGCGCAACGGGCCCGCGGGCCCGCTCCGTCCGACCGCCTCGGCCATGTGCCGCAGCTGTCGTCGGTGGCGTACGGCGCTCCGGGTGAGCCAGGCGAGGAAGGCCACCGAGAAGACGGTGCAGCCGATGGCCACCGGCGCGTCGGCCGTGGCGGCGACCGCCACCGCGACCAGTCCGATCAGAAGGAACATGCCGACGGCCGCCCACCGCCAGTGCCGGGAGGCGTGCAGCCGGTGCTCCACGAGCCGCGCCATGGCCTCCCGCTCACCCGCCTCCTCGGGCACCTCGCCGCGCCGCAGCTTCTCCTCCAGCGCCACGACCGTCCGGTCGGAGCCACCGGTCGCCCGCTTCTCCCGGTGCCGGCGTACGTAGATGACGGCCACCCCGCCGAGCGAGATCACGGCGACGCGCAGGAGCACCTGCCACCACGGCCGCCCCGGGCTGATCAGCGTGATCAGCGCGGCGGCGGCGACCAGTGAGAGCAGAACCGTCGCCCACAGGTGCTCACCGAGCCATGCGTTGAGACGCCTCATCCCAACTCCCTTGTGTAGGGCGGACCTTGACTTCGACCCGTGTGCCCCGGAAACGACGGGCCATGACAACCGGGGGCCAGGGCCGTTGCCTTCCCGGTCCGGGGGTACACGGGTGGCACATCCCGGACGAAAAGGAGACACGATGGCCGACTCGTCGATGAGGGCCGTGGGCTGGGCCCGGTCCTTCCCCGTGTCGGGCGGTGTACGGGCAGGACGGCGCTGGGCCCGCGAGCACCTGGAGTCGCTCGGGTGGACCGAGGAAAGCCCCGAGACGGTGGACGACGTCCTGCTCACGGTGTCGGAGCTGATCACCAACGCCCACGTCCACGCGCACAGTTCCGCGCAGCTCGTACTGACCTGGGACAGCCAGTGCCTGCACGTCAGCGTCCACGACGGCGGCGGCGGGGTACCGTCCCCGCGCAGCCCCGACACCACCTCACCGGGCGGTCGGGGTCTCGCCCTCGTCGACGCGTTGTCGGACCACTGGCACACGCACGCCCAGGAGCACGGAAAGACCATCACCGCCTGCTTCACCCCGGCGAGAACGGTCTGAAAACACGTGTACGGCCCGCCCCGAGGAGGGGCGGGCCGTACGCGGAACGAACCGGTGATTCAGTGGCGGAAGGCGTCCTTGGCGTTTTCCTTCGCCTGCCGCAGATCACCCTTGGACTGCTCGGCGCGGCCGTCGGCCTCCATGGCCTCGTCACCCGTGGCGCGCCCGAGCGTCTCCTTGACCTTGCCCTTGGCCTTTTCGGTCCGGGCCTGTGCCTTCTCGTCAGCTGCCATCGGAATCACACTCCCACACTGTCGATTACGGGATCGTTGTGTCGTGTTGCCGGAAATCCCGCGGAACAAACACGGGAAGAAAAACCGGATTCCTATCGTGTGATCTTCTTTTTGCCGGGCACAAGCGGCTTCGGAGGTTGATAATCATGGTCCCGCTTCTTCTCGTTCTGCTTCTCGCCCTGATTCTTTTCGGTGCGGGTTTCGCTTTGAAGGTTCTCTGGTGGGTGGCGGCCATCGTGTTGGTCGTCTGGCTGGTCGGCTTCCTGGTCCGCCCGGCCGGTCACGGCGGCGCACGCGGCCGCTGGTACCGCTGGTAGCCCGCACGGGCACTGACACCCCCTCACACGGATGCCGGGTACCGCCTCACCCGAGGCGGTACCCGGCATCCGTGCGTTCCGGAGGGGGCGGGGGCGGTTCAGCGACGCGTCGCCGGGATGCGCGGCGGCGCACCGGTCTCGCCCGTCGCGTCGGCGCGCAGGCCCGCGTACCAGCGGGCGCAGGTCTGGTAGGACGGCAGCAGGCCCGCCCGTTCGGCCTCGGCCAGCGTCGGCGCGGTGGCGTCCTTCTCGGAGAGTACGGGGGTGAGGCCGGCCGGCCAGTCGATGGCGAGGTCCGGGTCGAGCGGGTGGACGCCGTGCTCGTGGGCGGGGGCGTAACCGCGCGAGCAGAGGTACACGACGGTCGCGTCGTCGGTGAGGGCCATGAACGCGTGGCCGAGCCCCTCGGCCAGGTGGACCGCCCGGTGGTCGCGGTCGTCCAGCCGTACCGCCTCCCAGGTCCGGTAGGTGGGCGAGCCGGTGCGGAGGTCGACGATCACGTCCAGCACGGCGCCGCGTACGCACGTCACGTACTTGGCCTGGCCCGGCGGTACGTCGGCGAAGTGCACGCCCCGCAGGGTGCCCCGCGCGGAGACCGAGCAGTTCGCCTGGGCGAGCCCGAATCCGTACCCCGCCGCCGCCTGGAGCTCCGGCGCCCTGAACCACTCGTGGAAGCTGCCGCGGTTGTCCTGGAAGACCTGCGGCTCCATGACCCAGGCGCCTTCGATGCCCATCTCGCGCACGCGTCACCCACCGTCCTTTCGTGTCGGCAGGCTCAACCGCCACGGACGCCCCGCGTCACCGAAGCCGCGTCCGACCGGGTGACCGTCAGCTCCTGAGCGCGGCGACGGCCGACCTGGCCAGGTCGTCGAGGTAGCCCTCCGGAAGCGGCGTACGGACCACCACCAGGCGCCAGTAGAGCGGCCCGATGATCAGGTCCAGGGCACGGTCGGGGTCGGCGCCCTCCGGCAGTTCGCCGCGCGCGACCGCGTCGCGGACGACGAGGGCGGCCACGCCCTGCTGGCCGTCCAGCAAGGCCGCCTTGATGGCGTCGGCGATCTCGGGGTGCCGGGCGGCCTCGACCAGGAGGTCCGGGATGACCTGGGAGGCGACCGGATGGCGCAGCGCGTGGGCGGCGACCTCCAGCAGGGCGCGGACGTCCCCGTACAGCGAGCCGGTGGCGGGGGCGGGGAGGCCCTGGGCGGCGAAGGCGGTCAGCAGGTCGAGGACGAGCGACAGCTTGGACTTCCAGCGCCGGTAGACGGCCGTCTTGCCGACGCCCGCCCGCCGGGCGATGCCCTCGATGGACATACGGGCGAAGCCGACCGCGGCCAGCTCCTCGAAGACGGCGGCACGGATGGCTTCGGTGACGTCCTCCCGGAGTACGGCGGCTCCGGCGGGCTGCCGGCGGGGCGGCGGTGTGCTCATGCCCGGGATCATAGCGCCAGGCCCACGTCACGACGGGACGGTTGCGTTCCGACGTAAGCCGGCCCTACCCTCCCCGTAGCGACGAAACGGTCCCGTTCCGTCGTTCATGCATCCATGCGGAGGGAGACCGCCCTGTGAGTACGCAGACACTCGCGCCCCCGCCGGTGGAGGACCACCAGGACCTCCGCGCGCTCGCCCTCCGGCACGGACTGTCCGTCAGCGGGGCCCGGCCGTCCCTGCCCGAGTACGTCCGGCAGCTGTGGTCGCGGCGGCACTTCATCACCGCCTTCGCGACCGCCCGCCTCACCGCCCAGTACAGCCAGGCCCGGCTCGGCCAGGTGTGGCAGGTGATGACCCCGCTGCTCAACGCGGCCGTCTACTACTTCATCTTCGGCGTCCTGATGAACACGAAGGCCGGCGTCCCCGACTTCGTCCCGTTCCTGGTCACCGGCGTGTTCATCTGGACCTTCACCTCCAGTTCGATCACGGCGGGGACCCGCGCGATCAGCGGCAACATCGGCCTCGTACGGGCCCTGCACTTCCCGCGCGCAAGCCTTCCGATCTCGCTGGCGCTCCAGCAGCTCCAACAGCTGGTCTTCTCGCTCTGCGCCCTGGTGATCATCCTGTTCTGCTTCGGCGTCACGCCCGGCTGGTCCTGGCTGCTGGCCGTCCCCGCCCTGTTCCTCCAGTCGCTGTTCAACACCGGCGTGTCGCTGGTGATGGCGCGGCTCGCCGCCCGCACCCCCGACATCGCGCAGCTGATGCCGTTCCTGCTGCGTACGTGGATGTACGTGTCCGGCGTGATGTGGAGCGTCGAGCACGTCCTGGCGAACAACCACCTGCCGCACGCCGTGCTGCTGGCCCTGGAGTGCAACCCGGCGGCCGTCTACATCGACCTCGTGCGCTTCGCGCTCATCGACAGCTTCACCTCCGCCCAGCTGCCGCCGCACGTGTGGGCCGTGGCGACCGGCTGGGCGCTGCTCGCCGCCGTGGGCGGGTTCATCTGGTTCTGGAAGGCAGAGGAGACATACGGCCGTGGCTGACCCATCCCCCGGACAGCGGATTCCGACCGTCGTCGCCGACGGCGTGCACATCACGTACACCGTCCAGGGCGCCGGCAACGGCGGAAGGGGCAGCGCGACCGCCGCCCTCGGCCGGCTCCTGTCCCGTACCCGCACGGCGTCGCCGGGCACCCGGACGGTCCACGCCGTCAAAGGCGTCAGCTTCGCCGCGTACAAGGGTGAGGCGATCGGGCTGATCGGCTCCAACGGGTCGGGCAAGTCCACCCTGCTGAAGGCCGTCGCCGGCCTGCTGCCGACCAGCGGGGGCCGGATCTACACGCACGGCCAGCCGTCCCTCCTGGGGGTGAACGCCGCCCTGATGGGTGATCTGACCGGCGAGCGCAACGTCATCCTCGGCGGCCTCGCGATGGGCATGACGCGCGAGCAGGTCCAGGAGCGGTACCAGGACATCGTCGACTTCTCGGGGATCAACGAGAAGGGGGACTTCATCTCGCTGCCGATGCGTACGTACTCCTCCGGCATGGGCGCCCGGCTGCGCTTCTCCATCGCCGCCGCCAAGTCCCACGACGTGCTGCTGATCGACGAGGCGCTGGCCACCGGCGATGCGAAGTTCCAGCGCCGCAGCCAGGAGCGCATCAGCGAACTGCGCAAGCAGGCCGGGACGGTCTTCCTGGTCAGCCACAGCAACTCGGCGATCCGGCAGACGTGCGACCGGGCGCTCTGGCTGGAGTCCGGACGGCTGCTGATGGACGGCCCGGCGGGGGAGGTCGTTGATGCGTATGAGGCACACACCAGGAAGAAATAGGCCATAGCGGGCTAAAGTGCGCAGCGATGACCATCTCCAGGATCAGCGCACGCCGCACGCCCATCTTCACGGACCGGTCCTCGGCCCTGCCGCTGGCCGCCGTGTGGGCCTTCACGCGCGCCGGGATGCTCCTGCTCCTGTGGCGGGACAACCTCGGCATCGGCGGGATCGGCCGCGAGGTCTACCTGCTGTACCGGCACTGGTACCAGCAGCTCTCGCAGGGCACGTTCCCGCCCGACGACGTCACCTGGCAGTACCCGCCCGGCGCCGGGCTGGTCTTCCTCGCCCCGGGCCATGTGCCGGAGCTGACGTACTACCAGGCGTTCGTCGCCCTGACGCTGCTCGTCGACGCCGTCGTCACCTTCGCGCTCGCGCGCGCGGGGACCGGCGGAGCCTGGCTGTGGGTGGGCGGCCTGCCGCTGCTGCTGCACCTGCCCCTGGCCCGGTACGACGTCCAGGTCACCGCCCTCGCGGTGCTCGGCCTGCTGGCGCTGCGGGGCGGGCACGCCCGGCTGGGCGGCGCGCTGGCCGGGCTCGGCGCCATGGTCAAGGTGTGGCCCCTGCTCACCCTGCTCGGCACGCCCCGCGGGCACCTCACCCGGCGGGCGTGGACGGCGGCCCTGGTGGCGGCGGGCGCGCTGTTCACCGTCCTCGCGCTGGGGTTCTCCCACACCCTGGACTTCGCGCGCCAGCAGGGCAGCCGGGGCGTGCAGATCGAGTCCGTCGGCGGCACCGCCCTGTCGGTGGCGAAGCTGGCCGGATGGTGGCGGGGCGAGGTCCGTTACCGGTACGGCGCCTTCGAGCTGGCCGGGCCGTACGCCTCCAGCGTGGCCCACTTCGCGCTGGTGCTGACCGCGCTCGCCTTCTGCTGGCTGCTGCTGTGGCGGGTGCGGTCGTGGCAGTGGACCGCGGCGACCCCGGTGGACGCCGCGTTCACCGCGGTGCTGCTGTTCACGGTGACCAGCCGGGTGATCAGCCCCCAGTACATGGTGTGGCTGCTGGGCCTGGGCGCGGTCTGCCTGACCTGCCGGGAGACCAGCCAGCGGACGGTGGCGATGCTGATGCTGCCCGCGGCGGCGCTCAGCGCGCTGGCGTACCCCGTCCTGTACGAGGACGTCATCACCGTCACACCCCTCGGGTGCGCGGTGGTGGCCCTGCGCAACGGGCTGCTGGTGGCCGCCGCGCTGCTGTCGTGCCGGCGGCTGTGGGCCGAGACCGTGCCGGGGCCGCTGTCGCTGAAGGGGTTGTGACACACGGGGGTGCCCCGCCGGTCACCGGCGGGGCACCCCCGTTCATGGGCTGTCAGCTGTGCGTACGCAGCAGCGTCCGCATCGTCCGCATCGCGACCGACAGGTTGGCCAGGTCGAAGGCGTCCGAGCCGTGGATCTCCTCCAGGGTGGTCCGCGCCCGGCCGAGGATCGCCGCGTTCTTCTGCTCCCAGGCCTTGAACCGCTCCTCCGGCGTCGCGGTGCCGTTCCCGGCCGACAGCACGTCGGCGGTGAGCGCGGCGTGCGCGGCGTACAGGTCCTCGCGGATGGAGGCGCGGGCCATGGACTGCCAGCGGTCGGCACGCGGCAGCTCGATGATCCGGTCCATCAGCTGGGTGATGGAGAGCCGGTCGGCCAGGTCGTAGTACACCTCGGCGACGGCCATCGGGTCCTTGCCCGTCCGGTCGGCGATCGCGACGATGTCGAGCGTCGGGAACGCGGACGAGAAGCCGGCCACCCGCAGCGCCAGCTCGTCCGGAACGCCCGCCTCGGTGAGCTCGTCCACGATCGACTGGTACCACTCCAGGTCGGCTCCGCGCAGCATCTGCGGCAGCTTCGCCCACACCTGCTCCACGCGCTCCGCGAAGAACTCGACGGTCTCGGCGAGCTGGACCGGCTGCGGCCGGTTGCCCAGCAGCCAGCGCGTACCGCGCTCGACCAGGCGCCGCGAGTGCAGCCGGATCCGGGTCTGGACCTCGGCCGGGACCCGGTTGTCGAGGGCCTCGACGGCGTCCCACACCTCGCTCAGCCCGAAGATCGCACGGGCGGCGGTCTGCGCCCGGACGATCTCCTCGATCGACGCGCCGGTCTCCTCGCGCAGCCGGTGCAGGAAGGTCGAGCCGCCGGTGTTGACGGTGTCGTTGACCAGCACCGTCGTGATGATCTCGCGGCGCAGCGCGTGGGCGTCGATCTGGTCGGCGAACTCCTCGCGCAGCTTCGTCGGGAAGTACGCGTGCAGCAGCTCACGCAGGTACGGGTCGTCCGGCAGGTCCGTGTGGATCAGCTCGTCCGCCACCGTGATCTTGGTGTACGCGAGGAGGACGGCCAGCTCGGGCTGGCTGAGGCCCTTGCCCGCGTTGAGCAGCTCGCGGATCTGGCGGTCGTTGGGCAGGAACTCCAGCGCCCGGTCCAGGCGGCCCTCGCGGCCCAGGCGGCGCATGAACCGCTGGTGGGCGTGGAGGAGCGACGGGGACTGCTTGACGGCGTTGGCGAGGGCCGTGTTCTGCGCGTAGTTGTTGCGCAGGACCAGCGTGCCGACCTCGTCGGTCATCTCGGCGAGGATCTTGTTGCGCTGCTTGACGGTCATGTCGCCGTCCGCGACCAGGCCGTTGAGCAGGATCTTGATGTTCACCTCGTGGTCGGAGGTGTCCACGCCCGCGCTGTTGTCGATGGCGTCGGTGTTTACCTTGCCGCCCTCGCCCTCGGGGCCACCCTTCCGGGCGAACTCGATCCGGCCGAGCTGCGTCAGGCCCAGGTTGCCGCCCTCGCCGACGACCTTGACCCGCAGGTCCTCGCCGTTGACGCGGATGGCGTCGTTGGCCTTGTCGCCGACGTCGCCGTGCGACTCGGTGGTCGCCTTGACGTACGTACCGATGCCGCCGTTCCACAGCAGGTCCACCGGCGCCTTGAGGATCGCCTGCATCAGCTCGGCGGGGGTCAGCTTGGTGACCGTCCCCTCGATGCCGAGGGCCGTGCGCATGTGCGCGTTGACCGGGATCGACTTGGCCGTACGGGGGTGGATGCCGCCGCCCGGGGACAGCAGCTCCTTGTTGTAGTCCGCCCAGGAGCTGCGCGGCAGCTCGAACAGCCGGCGCCGCTCGGCGTACGAGACGGCCGCGTCCGGGTTCGGGTCGATGAAGATGTGCCGGTGGTCGAAGGCCGCGACCAGCCGGATGTGCTCGCTCAGCAGCATGCCGTTGCCGAACACGTCACCCGACATGTCGCCGACGCCGACGACCGTGAAGTCCTCGGTCTGGGTGTCGTGGCCGAGCTCGCGGAAGTGCCGCTTGACCGACTCCCAGGCGCCCCGGGCGGTGATGCCCATGCCCTTGTGGTCGTAACCGGCCGAACCGCCGGAGGCGAACGCGTCGCCCAGCCAGAAGCCGTACGCGACCGCGACCTCGTTGGCGATGTCGGAGAACGTCGCCGTGCCCTTGTCGGCCGCGACCACCAGGTACGTGTCGTCCTCGTCGTGCCGGACGACGTCGGCCGGCGGGACGACCTCGCCCGCGACCAGGTTGTCGGTGATGTCGAGCAGCGCCGAGATGAACGTCCGGTAGCTGGCGATGCCCTCGGCGAGCCAGGCGTCACGGTCGACGGCCGGGTCCGGGAGCTGCTTGGCGACGAAGCCGCCCTTGGCGCCGACCGGCACGATGACGGTGTTCTTCACCATCTGCGCCTTGACCAGGCCGAGGATCTCGGTACGGAAGTCCTCACGCCGGTCCGACCAGCGCAGACCGCCTCGCGCGACCTTCCCGAAGCGCAGGTGGACGCCCTCGACACGCGGCGAGTACACCCAGATCTCGAAGGCGGGGCGCGGCGCCGGCAGGTCGGGGATGGCCTGCGGGTCGAACTTCATCGACACGTAGTCGTGCGGCTCGCCGTCGTCCTTCTTCTGGAAGAAGTTGGTGCGGAGCGTCGCCTTGATGACGGTGAGGAAGGACCTGAGGATCCGGTCCTCGTCGAGGGAGGCGACCTGGTCCAGCGCGCCGTCCAGCTCCTCCAGCAGCCCGTCGGTCAGCTCGGTGCCGGCCCGCTGCCGCTCCGGCGACATCCGCGCCTCGAAGAGCGAGACCAGCAGGCGGGTGGTGTGGACGTTGTGGCGAAGGGTGTCCTCCATGTAGTCCTGGCTGAACGTCGAACCGGCCTGGCGCAGGTACTTGGCGTACGCGCGCAGCACCATCGCCTGGCGCCAGCCCAGCCCCGCGCTCAGCACGAGCGCGTTGAACCCGTCGTTCTCGGCGCGGCCGGTCCAGGTCGCGGCGAACGCTTCCTGGAACCGCTCACGGGCGTCGTCGGCGAGGTAGTCGCCGTTGCCCGAGCCCTGCGGCATGCGCAGACCGAAGTCGTAGATCCACGCCTGCGCACGGTCGGCGCAGCGCAGCTCGTACGGGCGCTCGTCGACGACCTCGACGCCGAGCCGGTTGAGGACCGGCAGGACGGCCGAGAGGGAGATCTGCGCGCCCGTCTTGTAGATCTTGAAGCGGCGCTCGCCGGGGCCGGCGCCGACCGGCTCGTACAGGGAGAGGGCGAAGTCCTTCTCGCCCCGGACCAGCTGCTCCAGGTGGGCCAGGTCGGAGACGGCGGCGCGCGGCGTGTGGTCGGCCTTGTACCCCTCGGGGAAGGAGTTGCCGTACCGGCGCAGCAGCTCGGCGGCGCGCTCCTCGCCCATCTCCGCGTTGAGCGCCTCGCCGAAGCCGTCCTCCCAGGAGCGGGCGGCCTCGACCAGCCGGGCCTCGATCCGCTCGGTGTCGGCGTCAGTGAGCGGGGTGAGCTCGGTGCCCTGCGGGACGCGGACGACGAAGTGGAGCCGGGAGAGGATCGACTCGGTGTTCCAGGCGGTGAAGTCGACGCTGGTGCCGCCGAGCTCCTCCTTCAGGATGTCGATGATCCGCAGCCGGACGGTGGTGTTGAAGCGGTCGCGCGGCAGGTAGACGAGCGCGGAGTAGTAGCGCCCGTACTCGTCCTGGCGGAGGTAGAGCCGCAGCTTGCGGCGCTCCTGGAGGTACAGCACGCTCGTGGCGATCGACTCGAGCTGGTCGACCGGCGTCTGGAACAGCTCGTCGCGCGGGTAGGTCTCCAGGATCTGGAGCAGGTCGCGGCCGTCGTGGCTGTTGGGCGAGAAGCCGGCCTTGTCGAGGACCTCGGCGACCTTGCGGCGGATCACCGGCACCCGGCGCACGGACTCGGTGTACGCGGCGGACGAGAACAGGCCGAGGAAGCGCCGCTCGCCGACGACGTTGCCGCCCTTGTCGAACTTCTTCACCCCGACGTAGTCGAGGTAGGAGGGCCGGTGCACGGTGGAGCGGCTGTTGGCCTTGGTGAGGATGAGCAGCTTGTGCTCACGGGCCTTGGCGCGGGCGTCGCGCGGCAGCCGGTTGAAGGAGGGCGAGACGGGGTGGGCCTCGTCGTCGCTGTGGTGCGGGTCGGAGCGGAGGATGCCGAGGCCGGTGCCGGGTACGGCGGCCAGCGCGTCGTCGCCGGTCAGCTCGTACTCGCGGTAGCCGAGGAAGGTGAAGTGGTCGTCGGAGAGCCAGCGCAGCAGCTCGCGGGCCTCCTCGACCTCGGAGTCGCGCAGGTCGTCGGCGATCGGCTCGCGGGGGAGCTCGTCGGCGATGCGCAGCGCGGCGTCGCGCATCTTCTCCCAGTCCTCGACCGTCTCGCGGACGTCGGACAGGACACGCAGCAGGTCGGCGGTGATCTGCTTGAGGTCGGCGCGGTCGGTCTCGCGGTCGATCTCGACGTGGATCCAGGACTCGATGAGGGCGTCGTGCGAGGCCTTCTCGTCACCGCCGGCGGGCAGCACCTCGATGAGCTTGCCGGTCACATCACGGCGGACGACGACCTGCGGGTGGATCACGACGTGGATGCCGCGGCCCTGCCGGGACAGCTCGTTGGTCACCGAGTCCACCAGGAACGGCATGTCGTCCGTGACCACCTCGACGACGGAGTGGCTGCAGGTCCAGCCGTTCTCCTCGACCGTGGGCGTGTGCACCCGGACGTTGGCCGTGCCCTGGGGCCGGTTCTCGGCCAGCCGGTAGTGGGAAAGGGCCGCGCCGAAGACATCGACCGGGTCACGGTCCGTGAGGTCCTCGGGGGCCGTGTGCAGGTAGTAGCGCTGGAGGTATTCGAGAACGATGTCCTGGCCCGGACGCTTCCCGCTCTCGGCCCCAGTCTGGAGTTGCCCCCCGACCGGGCTGTTCTCAGCTACCCGGGCGGCCCGTTCGAGCAGCTCGGCCTTGGCTTCGTCCAGCTTGGTCTGCATGTCCTCTGGCTCCTGTCGCGCGCCGTTGCGTGACGTAGGTGAAAGAAGTGACACAACGCCACGACGCGGGGTATCCGGTCTGAGGCGACGTTATGCCGCGATGAGAGATGTCCGGGCCGTTATTGGCCAATTTTGGCGACCGGGCCGGATGG
Organism: Streptomyces sp. NPDC000229; assembly: GCF_040300825.1. NCBI lineage: Bacteria > Bacillati > Actinomycetota > Actinomycetes > Kitasatosporales > Streptomycetaceae > Streptomyces > Streptomyces sp. NPDC000229. The sequence goes on along the minus strand of NZ_JBEPEL010000014.1, from coordinate 22,614 downwards.
AATGGTTCAGCGATCGCCCGGGCACAGTGGCACTCCGGGCGCCGGCCGGGGGCTCCGCTGCCCCCATGGCGTATCGCGCTGATCACGGGTCCAGGCTATCGCTCCTGCCCCCCGGCCCGTCATGAGCCGTATGTGTACAAAACCAGGCCCCGAAGTTTGACACTCTGGACAGCGACACGTGTCCTGTTGGCAAACACCTCCCAGCAGAGGCAGGCAGTGATGACCGTGAAGATCCTGATCGTCACCGGAGACGCGGCGGAGTCCCTGGAGGTCCTGTACCCGTACCAGCGGCTGCGCGAGGAGGGGTACGAGGTCCACATCGCCGCCCCTGCCCGCAAGACGCTCCGGTTCGTCGTGCACGATTTCGAGCCGGGGTACGACACGTACACCGAGAAGCCCGGCTACACCTGGCCCGCCGATCTGGCCTTCTCGGAGGTCGAGCCCAGCCAGTACGCCGCCGTGGTGATCCCGGGCGGCCGGGCCCCCGAGTACCTCCGCAACGACCCCGAGCTCCGCAAGATCCTCAAATCCTTCTTCGACGCCGACAAGCCGGTCGCCCAGATCTGCCACGGGCCGCTGCTGACGGCCGCGGTCGGCGCCCTGGACGGCCGCCACGTGACCGCCTACCCGGCACTGGAGCTCGACATGCAAGCCGCCGGTGCGGCCTTCCAGGACACCGACGCCGTCGTCGACGGCACCCTGGTCTCCTCCCGCGCCTGGCCCGACCACCCCACCTGGATGCGCGAGTTCCTCAAACTCCTCCGCACGAAGTCCCCCGCGACGTAACCCCTCCGGGCCGACCCGGCCTACCCACCCACCCGGAAACGACCCGCACAGGTCCTCCCACCCGCACCGGTGGTCCGGGTGGGAACCCCAGCTCGCCCGCCAGGCCGGGCGCACCCCCACCGGTCCGCCACCCGGCGGACGCCCCACCGGCCCACGCCGCCCGGCACACCCGAAGCCACACCCACCCGGGCCGCCGCACGCGCTCCGGCAGCTCTGCGCCGCCGCCCGCAACCGCTCGGCAGCCCGCACCAGTCCCGGCACACACCCCGGGCCGCCGCCCGCCAAAGGGCTACGCCGCCAACTCCTCCGCCACCGACACCGCCTCCTCCAGCGTGTCCACGACGGGCACACCGACCACCTCCAGGCTGGCCCGGCTGTGCGAGCCCCCGGTGTACAGCACCGCCTTCGCCCCCACGTGCGCCGCCGCGACCGCGTCGTCCGCCGCGTCGCCGATCACCACGATCCGCTCCGGCGGCACGTCCTCCAGCGCCACCAGGTGCCGCACCATGTGCTCCGCCTTGCCGGCCGTCGAGTGGCCTATTCGCCCGTCCACCCGGACGAACCGCTCCTCGATGCCGTGCCGCCGCACGATCGGCACCAGCAGCTCGTGCGGGGCGAGCGAGAGCAGCGACTGCGTGAGTCCGGCGGCCTGCCGTGCCGCCAGCAGCTCGGCCGCCCCGTCCGCCAGCCCGCACACCTCGGCCCGCACCCAGTAGTGGCGGTGGAACGCCTCGTCCATCGCGAGCCACTCCGCCTCGGTCGGCAGCCGCCCCATCAGCCGCTCGTAGAACAGCGGAACCGGTACGCGGTACAGCTCCCGGTACCGCGCGAGAGTGATCGGCTCCAGGCCGATCTCCTCGAACGCGGCGTTCGTCGCCCCGATGACCGCGTCGATGTCGTCGAGCAGTGTGCCGTTCCAGTCCCACACCAGGTGCGTGCTGCGCTTCCCCATGCCCAAAAAGGTACCGGCAGGGTCCGACAACGAGCCCCCACCAGCTAGAAACAGCAGGTCAGCCGATCAACCCGGGAATCTCCTGCACCCCGAACCACAGCAGTTCATGGTCCTCGGCCCCGTCCACCACGAACTGCGCGTCATCGTCCCCGTGGTCCGCCGCGCCCAGCGCCTCCGCCGCGGCGGACACGTCGGCCTCGGCGTCGTCCGCGTCCGCGTGCACCGCCGCCGCCTTGGCCAGCGGCACCGCCCGTGTGATCCGCACTTCGCCCACCGACGACGGATCCAGGGCCCCGTCGGGATCGGCGACCGCCACCCCGTCGGGTACGTCGACGGCCACGACGACCCGGCGACGTGCCGCGGACGGATCGGCGGCCAGCATGCGCAGCGACGCGGCCGCCGCCCGGCTGAGCGCGGCGTACTCCAGTTCCTCGATGTCGTCCGAGACGTACCACTCGCGCAGCCCCGGCGTCACCGCGTACGCGGTCAGGGGGCCGGGGCCCAGCTCGCCCGTCTTGTGCGCCTGTGCGAGACCGGGAAGGGTCAGGGGGACGTAGACGCGCATGGCAGGCCGCTTTCGTAGTCGGGGACGCCCTCAGGATACGTGCGGAGTCCCCCTTCGGGGCCGGTGGCCACCAGGGCGCCCCGTCCACATGGCACCCCGCCTCACCCGGCTCGAACCCGTGCCGATCCCCAAGCCGTCACCCGGATAGGTGATCCGCCCCCGACTTCGGCACCCGCTCCACCGACGATTGCGGCCGCCCTCCCCGCCCCCGTAGAAGATCACCAACGCAAGTTACCGCCCGGTAGAAAGAGACCGGGTCCTACGGAACGGGGGCGATCATCATGAGCACCACCGCAACCAGGGCGACGTCCGGACCGGCCCGCCGCCGCGACCAGCGCGGCCCCGGCACGGTCCGGCCCGGCGGTTCACCCCGCCCGACCGCAACCGGCCCCACGACCCGCACCACCACCCCGGCCCCCACCCGCCGGCCGCTCCCGCCCCACATCCTCTTCGCCGAACGGCTGCTCGCCGTCCTCAGCGGCGAGCGCCCCGTCCACTGGATGCTGGGCCAGACCGTCGGCGAGGCGTACGACCAGCTGATCAGCCTCGCGCCCGCCACCCCGCTCCGCGCCCGAGGCGCACGCCCCGTCATCCGCCGCTGCGGTGGCTTCCCGCTGCGCCCGGGAGTGGTCGAGGCGTTCGCGAGCATCGCGGCGGGCGAGCAGGTCCGGGCGATGGCGTTCCGCCTGGAGCAGGGCGCCGACCGCAAATGGCGCTGCGCCGCCGTGGAACTCGGCGGCCGGTCCCACTAGCGCAACACAACGGGGCCGGGCACGCGACTCCCGTCACGCACCCGGCCCCGAAGCCCCTCACTCACACGGGGACTTACTTCTTACGGCGACGCCCGCCCTTCTGGGCCTTGCGCCGCTCCGCACGCGTCATCCCGTCCGCCCCGGACCGGCCCGACCCGTCACCGTTCTCGAAGTCGCCTTCGATGACACCGCCCTCGCCGTCCACGGTGGGGGCGGAGAAGTGCAGCCGGTCCGGGCGCTGCGGCGCGTCCAGGCCCTTGGCCCGGATCTCCGGGCGCGACGCACCCGCCTGCGCCGGTACGGCGTCCTCCTTGGTCAGGGACGGCTTCGCGGCTGCCGCGTCCTGCACGGGGACCTCCTCGACCTGCTGCTCGACCTGGACCTCCAGGTTGAACAGGTAGCCGACGGACTCCTCCTTGATGCCCTCCATCATCGCGGTGAACATGTCGAAGCCCTCGCGCTGGTACTCGACCAGCGGGTCCTTCTGCGCCATCGCGCGCAGCCCGATGCCCTCCTGGAGGTAGTCCATCTCGTAGAGGTGCTCGCGCCACTTGCGGTCCAGGACCGACAGCACCACACGCCGCTCCAGCTCACGCATGATGTCGGAGCCGAGCTGCTTCTCGCGCGCGTCGTACTGCTCGTGGATGTCCTCCTTGACGGACTCCGCGATGAACTCGGCGGTGATACCGGCCCGGTCGCCGGCCGCCTCCTCCAGCTCCTCGATGGTGACCTTGCACGGGTAGAGCTGCTTGAAGGCGCCCCACAGCCGCTCCAGGTCCCACTCCTCCGCGAAGCCCTCGACGGTCTCCGCCTCGATGTAGGCGTCGATCGTGTCGTCCATGAAGTGGCGGATCTGCTCGTGCAGGTCCTCGCCCTCCAGGACGCGGCGGCGCTCGCCGTAGATGACCTCACGCTGCCGGTTGAGGACCTCGTCGTACTTCAGGACGTTCTTGCGCGTCTCGAAGTTCTGCTGCTCGACCTGCGACTGGGCGGACGCGATCGCGCGCGTGACCATCTTGTTCTCGATCGGAACGTCGTCGGGAACGTTGGCCATCGACATCACGCGCTCGACCATCTGCGCCTTGAACAGCCGCATCAGGTCGTCGCCGAGCGACAGGTAGAAGCGGGACTCGCCCGGGTCGCCCTGACGGCCGGAACGACCGCGCAGCTGGTTGTCGATACGCCGCGACTCGTGCCGCTCCGTGCCCAGCACGTACAGCCCGCCGAGCGCCTTGACCTCCTCGAACTCGGCCTTCACGGCGAGCTCGGCCTTCTCCAGCGCGGCGGGCAGGGCCGCGGCCCACTCCTCCACGTGCTCGACCGGGTCGAGGCCGCGCTGGCGCAGCTCCGCCTCGGCGAGGTCGTCGGGGTTGCCGCCGAGCTTGATGTCGGTACCGCGACCGGCCATGTTGGTGGCGACGGTGACGGCGCCCTTGCGGCCGGCCTGGGCCACGATCGACGCCTCGCGGTCGTGCTGCTTGGCGTTGAGCACCTCGTGCTGGATACCGCGCTTGGACAGCTGCTGCGACAGGTACTCGGACTTCTCGACCGACGTCGTACCGACGAGGATCGGCTGGCCCTTCTTGTGCTTCTCCTCGATGTCGTCGACGACCGCGGCGAACTTGGCGACCTCGGTGCGGTAGATCAGGTCCGACTGGTCCTTGCGGATCATCGGCCTGTTCGTCGGGATCGGGACGACGCCCAGCTTGTAGATCTGGTGGAACTCGGCGGCCTCGGTCATGGCCGTACCGGTCATACCGGACAGCTTGTCGTAGAGGCGGAAGAAGTTCTGCAGGGTGATCGTGGCGAGGGTCTGGTTCTCGTCCTTGATGTCCACCCCTTCCTTCGCCTCGATCGCCTGGTGCATGCCCTCGTTGTAGCGGCGGCCTGCGAGGATACGGCCGGTGTGCTCGTCGACGATCATGACTTCGCCGTCGATGACGACGTAGTCCTTGTCCTTCTTGAACAGTTCCTTGGCCTTGATGGCGTTGTTCAGATACCCGACGAGCGGGGTGTTCACCGACTCGTAGAGGTTGTCGATGCCCAGCCAGTCCTCGACCTTGGCGACGCCGGACTCGTGGATGCCGACGGTGCGCTTCTTCTCGTCGACCTCGTAGTCACCGGTTTCCTCGATGCCCTTGAGGGGGTTTCCGGGCTCGCCCCTCTTGAGGCGGGTGACCAGCTTGGCGAAGTCGCCGTACCACTTGGTGGCCTGGTCGGCCGGGCCGGAGATGATCAGCGGCGTACGGGCCTCGTCGACCAGGATGGAGTCGACCTCGTCGACACAGGCGAAGTTGTGGCCGCGCTGGACGAGCTCGTCCTTGGACCACGCCATGTTGTCGCGCAGGTAGTCGAAGCCGAACTCGTTGTTCGTGCCGTACGTGATGTCGCAGTTGTACATCTCGCGGCGCTGCGCCGGCGACATGTTGGCGAGGATGCAGCCGACCTGCAGGCCCAGGAACTTGTGGACCCGGCCCATCATGTCGGAGTCGCGCTCCGCCAGATAGTCGTTGACGGTGATCATGTGCACGCCCTTGCCGGACAGCGCGTTGAGGTACGCCGGCAGCGTGCCGACGAGGGTCTTGCCCTCACCGGTCTTCATCTCGGCGACGTAACCGAGGTGCAGCGCGGCACCACCCATCAGCTGGACGTCGTAGTGGCGCTGGCCGAGCACCCGCTTGGCGGCCTCGCGGACCGTCGCGAAGGCTTCGGGCATCAGGTCGTCGAGGCTCTCACCGTCGGCGTACCGCTGCTTGTACTCCTCGGTGAGCGCCCGCAACTCGGCGTCGGAGAGGTTGACGAAGTCCTCTTCGATGGAGTTGACCTGGTCCGCGATGCGGTGCAGTTTGCGCAGGATCTTGCCTTCGCCTGCACGCATGAGCTTGTTGAAGACGGACACTGAGGTTGGTCTCCTTGCCGGTCGGGCCTGGCACTAGGTCTTGTCATGGACACTGGCACGGGCACGGCAGGTGGGCCCCACCGCAACGGCCATCGTAAGCGAGGACGCCACCACGTCGGGAGGTCCGCGCTCACCTGGGCCGACTGCCGCGCCGACATGCCGCCCGCAAGAAGAACGCGCGGAACGCGCCGAAGGTGCCGCTGGACCCGAAAAGTGTTCGCCCCGTCTCTCTCCGTAGCATCAGAATCCCGTCATGGAGCCCGTCACCCTCACCACCGAGCGCCTGAGTCTGCGCACGTTCACGCCCGCCGACGCCGAAGAGGTCCACGCCGCTTGCCAGGACCCGGAGATCCAGCGCTGGATCCCGGTCCCCTCCCCGTACGGACGGGAGCACGCGGACGACTTCGTCGGCCGCCGCGTCCCGGACGGCTGGCGCGACGACACCGAGTACACCTTCTCCGTACGCCCCCGGGAGGGCGGCCCGCTCCTGGCCTCGACCAGCCTCCACCACCCGCGCTCGGGCGCCTGGGAGGTCGGTTTCTACACGGTCGAGGAGCACCGGGGCCTCGGATACGCCACGGAAATGGTGCTGGCCCTCGCCGACTGGGCCTTCACCGACCTCGGCTGCGCCCGCCTGGAGTGGCGCGCCCAGGTCGGCAACCACGCCTCCCGCGCGGTCGCCGAGAAGGCCGGCTTCACGGTGGAGGGCACCCTCCGCGCGGCCATGGACTTCCGGGGGACGGTACGCGACTGCTGGATCGGCGCCCTGCTCCCCTCCGACCTGGGGATGACCTCCCGCCTCCCCTACCTGCCGGCCCCGCGGGACCCGGCCTGACCCCGTCCGGCTGTCAGTGCCGCGGTCTATCGTGCCGAGCATGACCACCGTGCGGACCATGACGCCCCTGCCGCCTCCCACCGCCGAGCTCTCCGCCGACGAGGCCCGTCGTATCGCCCTGCGCGCCCAGGGCTTCCTCGGCGCGCCGGACCGCCGAGCGGGGGTGCGGGGCGTACTGCGCCGGCTCGGCGCCGTTCAGCTGGACACCATCTCGGTGCTGGCCCGCTCGCACGAACTGATCCCGTACGCACGGCTGGGCGCCGTGGGCCGCAAGAGCGTCGAGGATGCCTACTGGACGGACGGACACGCCTTCGAGTACTGGTCGCACGCGGCGTGCATCCTGCCGATCGAGGAGTGGCCGCACTTCGCCTTCCGCCGCCGCGCTTACCGCAAACGCCCGCAGTGGTACCACGACCTGCCGGACGGAGCCTACGACGCGGTGATCGAGCAGCTGCGCGCCGAGGGCCCGTTGACCGCCACGGAACTCGGCGGCGCGAAGAACGGCGGCGAGTGGTGGGACTGGTCCGAGTCGAAGGTCGCCGTCGAGCGGGCGCTGATGTACGGCGAGGTCGTGTGCACCGAGCGGCGCGGCTGGAAACGGGTGTACGACCTGGCGGAGCGTGCCGTCCCCGGTCACCTGCTGCACGACGAGCTGGACGACACCGAGTGCCTGCGGAGGCTGGTGCGGCTGGCCGGACAGGCGCTGGGCGTGGGCACGCGCGCGGACATCGCCGACTACCACCGGCTCAAGGGTGAGCAGTTCGACGCGGTGGTCGCCGACTCGGGGCTGGTGCCGGTGCGGGTGCAGGGCTGGGACAAGCCGGCCTGGGCGGATCCGGAGGCCCTGGCGAGCATGCCGCGCGGCCGCCACCGTACGACGCTGCTGTCGCCGTTCGACTCGCTGATCTGGGAGCGGGCGCGGACGGAACGGATCTTCGGCTTCACCCACCGCCTGGAGGCGTACGTCCCCAAACAGAAGCGGATACACGGCTACTTCGCGATGCCGCTGCTCGCGGGCGGAATGCTGGTGGGCCGGGTGGATCCGGCCCGGGAAGGGCAGACCCTGGTGGCGAAACAGGTCTCGCTGGCCTCCCCCAAGGCCGTCGCCCCCATGGCACAGGCGCTGCGGGAGGCCGCTGCGTGGGTGGGCTGCGATGCGGTGCGCATCGAGCGCGTCGACCGCCCGGAGCTCGGACCCGAGCTGTCGTCCGCCCTGGCCCGTCTCACCTGACCCTCACCCGAACGTCACCTGATCTCGAGGATCTTCTCCCGCATCGCATAGACCACCGCTTCCATCCTGGAGTGCAGCTGGAGCTTCTCCAGGATGTTGCGGACGTGGTTCTTCACCGTGTTCTCGGAGATGAAGAGTTCCTTGGCGATGTCCCGGTTGTTCATACCGGTGGCGACCAGCTTCAGGACCTCCAGCTCGCGGTCGGTCAGCCGGGGCGCCGGGACCAGCCGCCGCTCGTCAGTGCGCTGGATCATCGACTTGAACTCGGTGAGCAGCTTGGACGCCATGGACGGACTGATCTGCGACTGCCCGTCGGCGACCGCCCGGATGGCGGTGGCCACCTCGTCGGTGGAGATCTCCTTGAGGAGGTAGCCGGTCGCGCCGGCCTTGATCGCGTCGTAGAGGTCGGCCTCCTCGTCGCTGATCGTCAGCATGATGATCTTTGCGCTGGGGGCCACCTCCTTGATGGAGGTGCAGGCCTCGATACCGCCCCGCTTGGGCATCCGGACATCCATCAGCACGATGTCGGGCAGCAGGTCGGCGGCCTTGTCGACGGCTTCCGCGCCGTCGCCCGCCTCGCCCACCACCTGGATGTCCTCCTCCTGGGCGAGGACGATCTCCAGGCCTCTGCGGAACAGCGCGTGATCGTCCACGACCAGGACCCTGATGGGCTCCTTGCGTGACGCACCGTCGTCCGTGCCGGTACCGCTTCCACAGCCCGCTCCGCCCACCGGGGCGCCGGAGCCGCCCGGGTGGTGCACCGGGCCGAAGCTGTCCGCCATCGTTCCTCCCCCTGCAGGCCTGCCTGACGTTCACGTTCGGTACGCCAACCTCGGCCTTGGGGGCAGCGGTTGGCGTGCCCCGCCATGATTTCATGCCCGGACGGCGAAGCGGTGATCCTGAGGTCGCACGGTGGTGCCCCTGGGGGCGCACAGGGCGCTCCAGGGGCACCACCGGTGTGGTTCAGCTGCCGTCAGCCACCGAGCGCGCCACCCGCACCGCCTGCCTCGGAGCCGGCCAACGGGTCGGTCTCCAGGTGAATGACGCCGTAGTCGTAGGCGTGCCGGCGGTAGACGACGCTGGGCTGCTTGGTCTCGGAGTCGACGAACAAGTAGAAGTCGTGCCCGACGAGCTCCATCTCGTAGAGAGCCTGGTCGAGCGACATCGGGGCGGCCGTGTGGGTCTTCTCGCGGACCACCAGGGGTCCTTCACCCCGCACCTCGAGCGGGCCCACCCGGGTGGTGGGCACGGACTCGTGCTCCTCCACGGCCACGGCGCCGTTCCCGTTCAGCCGGGCCACGCCCGGGACGGCGTCGGCGACCTCCGCGGCCGAGAGTCGGCCGTTGCCGCGGCGGGTGTGACGCTTGTCGTGCTGCTTGCGCAGGCGCGCTTCGAGCTTGCCCGTCGCGAGGTCAAGGGCTGCGTAGGGGTCGCCTGCCGCCGCCTCCGCCCGGATCACCGGTCCCCGGGAGTGGAGGGTGATTTCCACGCGGTCGGACCGGTCTGCCTGCCGCGGGTTGTGTTCCTTGGACACCTCGACGTCGAGGCTGATCACCTTGGCGTCGAGCTTCTGGATCTTCTCCAGCTTCAGCTTCTCGGCCACGTGCTTGCGGAACCGCTCGGGCACCTCGGTTTTGCGGCCTTTGACGACGATGTCCACGCAGAACTCCGTTCCCGGATCGCTCCTGCCGGCCCACCGGCCGGCGAGCATCTCCCTTTTGCACCAGACCCCGGTGAGTACCGGAGCCTCGGACTTGGCGACTCGACCTCCTCCTCCCCCGTAGGCAAGATCCCCACCCCACCACCTTCCATGTCCTGACCGTGCCCGGAAACTGGCCGGAAACACAGCAGCGCATTCGGTGAAGCGCGGCTTTCGCCATTCCTCACACCCGAACATAGCTCGCTCGGACGGGTGTCGGCACCCGCTGTCCGCACGAACCTCCGATCAGGTGTTTTTGCTCTCTCAGTACCTGCAACGTTGCAAGTTCCCCGTCAGTTCCGGTTTATTTCGAACGAGATCGGTGGGGCCGCGACAACCGCGGCGCTCACCTGCACGAGTCCCCCGAATTGCGGCCGGGAACCGGCACGCAATGCCCTCGTCGCCTCGACCAGCGAAGCCCCGGTGGTCATGAGATCGTCCACCAGGACGGGCCTGCCGCCCGCGAGCAGCCCGTCCCCACCGACCCGCACCTCCAGCGCGCCCGACAGGTTCGCCAGCCTCTCCCGCGCGCCCAGCCCGGTCTGGTCCGCCACCGCCCGCCGCTGCCGCAACACGGGCAGAGCCCGCGCCTCCGTACCCGTACGCCGCAGCTCTGCCGCCGCCGCCAGCGCGATCCGCCGTGCCGCATCGTGCCCACGTGCCCGTACCGCGCGCCGCGCCGATGGCACCGGTACCAGGAGCAGCGGTCCGCGGCCCGGCCAGCCGGAAGCGGCTGCAGAGGCCCTCACGGCACCGGCCAGCGCGACCCCCAGCGGCCGGGCCAGCCCCAGCGCCCCGCGCTCCTTGTGCCCGAGCAGCACCGCCCGCACCGCATCCGCATACGGCGCCGCGGCACACACCACCGGCAGCCCCACCGGCTCCGGCACCGGCCTCACCCGTCGGCCGCCCGACCCGTACAACGCCCGCCCGCAGGCCTCGCACAAAGCGGTACGCGCCCGCCCGCACCCCCCGCAAGCGACCGGCAGGACCAGCCCCACGATCTCCCGCCACCACCAGCGCATACCCCACTGTCCCAACCGTCGCGCCCCGCAGCGACCCCTGTGGAAAACCCATACTCGGACCGAACCCCCGGCCCCACCACCGCACATTCCCTCCACGCCGACGCGCCACCGCCTCGCCTCGCGCCGGCAGTAGCCGGCCCGCGACCCCACCGGCAGCGGCCCCGCCGCCCACGCCGACACCCCGGGCATCCCCGCACCGCCCGCGCCACTCACCCGGCACGGCCGACACCACTGGCACCGCCCGCACACCAAGCAAGGACCGGTGCGTGTACGCGCTCGACGCGGTGCAGGGCGGGGCGGCGGCAGCGGGCGCCGGCCGCGCCTGTGGCCCGGCCCGCCTGCCCGGGTCCCGGCCGCAGGCACACGCGCCAGGACCGCAAGCCGCACCGTCCCGGTCGGCCGCGCCCCCGGCGGACGCCCCCCGCCGCACCCATGGCCGCGGCGTCAGCCGGGATACACCGGCGAGGTGCCCTTCTCGACCATCGGCTGCCAGTTGGCGCCCGCCTGCAGCCGCACGATGCCGTCATCGGCGGACGCCGCCACCAGCGGGGTGCGCTCGTCGTTCGACGCCGCGACGACCTTCACCTGGTTCAGCCCGGGCATCGCCGCGGCCGAGGTCGAACCGTCCGTCTGGATGTAGCGCACCTGCTGTACCCCGCCGGCCAGCTTGCCCAGCACCACCAGCCGGCTCTGCCCGGCCCACGACACCGACGTCACCGACTCCATCCGGGGAGAGATGGCCTGCGGGTCCACGACCTGGACGGTCTGCTTCGCTCCGCTGCCCTGCCGTTCCACCCGCCCGATGTGCAGGGTCGTCTTGTCGTTCTTCTTGAGCAGCAGCGCCATGCGTACCCCGTCGTCGGAGACCCGCAGCGCCTCGATCCGCACTCCGTCGACGAGCCATGGAGCCGCGACCGGCACGGGCTCCTCGGAGCCGTCCGGCACGTACAGCAGCCGGGGGTTCGCCGGGTCGCGGTCGGCGACCCACAGGCCGCCGCGGCCGTCCCAGCTCGGGGCGGACAGCCGGTCCTCCGGCTTCGCACCCTCGCTGCGCAGCAGCGGCGGCGGCAGTTCGACGTTCGCGTCCGAGACCACGGACGCGACCCGCAAACTGCTGTCACTGTCCGTGATCGCGGCGGCCCGGCGCTCATCGCGCGCGACCGCGACCTTGGCGATCTTCACCGTCCCGTTCCCGAACGGCCCGGGCACGCGCGACGGCTTGCCCACGTTCTCGGCGCGGGCGTCCAGCTTCGCCAACCGCCCGGACGCGTCGAGGAAATACGGGTTCGCCTGAAGGCCGCCTGACGGATCGGCCCGGTAGTTCTCCTTCTGGCTCTCACCCATCAGGCACACCGGGCGCCCGTCCTCGCGCTGCAGCTCGACCTGATCCACCCTGGTGGACCCCAAATCGCCCAGGGTGAACAGCAATTGGGCCGCCATCTCCCGGCACGTCTCGGTCCCGATGTTGTCCGCCTTCTTATTGAGCGGCACCTTGAGCTTGTTCTGGTCGTCGGGCGTCAGTGACGTGACGCCGTCCTTCAATGCCACGCCCGTGGGAAAACTGGAATCCACCACCGGATCGAGCCAGTTCGTCGGCCCTTCGAGCAGCGCCTTGACCGTCTGCGCCACCGGATCCATCCGCGTCACCGGATCCTGGCGCTGCCGGATGTACACCGGGTCGGCCACGACCCAGCGCCGGCCGGAGGCGAAGTAGTACTTGTTCACCGAGCGGAAGTTGCGCTGGAAGTCCGACTCACCGAGCAACAGCCCCGGAGGGAGGCTGTCGATACGCCATTCCTTCCCCTTGCCGTCCGGCCCGGGCGCCTGCACCAGCTGGATCGTCCCCTTGTACGGCGTCGTCCGCACCGGCTCGTAGGCGTGACGGCTGTCCACCGTCGCGATCTGATCACCGTGGAGGGGGTAGACCAGACGGTCCTGCGTCTCACGGATGCCGCTCGGTTCCCGCCGGCTGACCGGCGCGGCCATGAGCACCGTGGTGCGCTCCTCGGGCTTCCACTCCCGTGCCGCCTTCTTGGTCAGGTACGTCCGGGCCGTCGCGAACCCGGGGTCGTCACCGGTCATCGCCTCCAGGAACCCGTTGACGATCTCGTCCGGCTCCGCGTTCTCCCGTGGCGTCACCGGATACACCCGCACCTGGGAGTCCCCGGGGTTGGACGCCTTCACCGGGGAGACGTCCCCGCTGTCCGGCATCGACCCGCACCCGGCGAGCAGCAGGCCGCATCCGAGCAGCGCGGCTGCGCGCACCGAACGTCCACGGCCGCGACGACGCTCAGCGCCCACGAGTCGTACCCTCCCGTTCTGCATCCTGCGTCGTGGACGAGGCGCCCTCACCCGCCCGCTCACCGGCTCCGCGTGCCACCACCCGCGACCCGTTGCCGGGCAGGGCCGTCGGATCGGCGGCCACCTGCGCCGCCTGCCGGGGCGGCAGTGCGGTACGCGGCGGAGCGGACAGCCCCGTACGGGCCGAGCCCCCGCCCTGTCCCGGCACCGTGGGCAGCCGGCCGGCGCCCTGCGACGCCTCCTCGGCGGCCGCCCGCTCCCGGTTGCGCCGCGAGTCCTCCGGCTCCAGGGGTATCGGCGAGCCTCGCAACGGCTCGTCCGCCGTACGCGGCAGCGTCAGCCGGAACTGCGAACCGCCTCCCGGCTCACCCCACGCCTGCAGCCAGCCGCCGTGCAGCCGCGCGTCCTCCACGGCGATCGACAGCCCGAGCCCCGTACCGCCCGTCGTACGCGCGCGTGCCGGGTCCGCCCGCCAGAAGCGGTTGAACACCCGCGTGGCCTCGCCCGGCTTCAGCCCGACCCCGTAGTCGCGCACTGCGACGGCCACCGCTCCGCCCGCGGCGGCCATCCGCACCACCACGTCCCGGCCCTCGCCGTGCTCCACGGCGTTGACGACCAGGTTCCGCAGCACCCGCTCGACGCGGCGCGCATCGGCCTCCGCGACCACCGGCTGCTCGTCACCCACCACGAGGATCCGGCCGCCCTTGCGCTCCGCCAGCGGCTCGGCCCCGCCGATCACCCTGCGGACGACCTCGCGCAGGTCTATCGGCTCCGCCTCCAGCGCCGCCGCGCCCGCGTCGAAGCGGCTGATCTCCAGCAGATCCGACAGCAGCGACTCGAACCGGTCCAGCTGGTCCCCCAGCAGCTCGGCGGAGCGCGCGGTCACCGGATCGAAGTCCTCCCGCGCCTCATGGATGACGTCGGCCGCCATCCGCACGGTGGTCAGCGGCGTACGCAGTTCGTGCGAGACGTCCGAGACGAACCGCCGCTGCATCCTCGACAGCTCCTCCAGCTGCTGGATCTTGTGCTGGAGGTTCTGCGCCATCTTGTTGAAGGCCTCGCCGAGCCGCGCGATGTCGTCCTCGCCGGTGACCTTCATCCGTTCCTGCAGTCTGCCCGCCGACAACCGCTCGGCGATCCCGGCCGCCATCCGTACCGGCGTCACGACCTGCCGCACCACCAGCCAGGCGATCGCGCCCAGCAGCACGACCACGAACAGCCCGGCCGTCGCGAGGGTCGTCTTCACCAGGGCGAGGGAGTCCTCCTCCTGGGTCAGCGGGAAGAGGTAGTACAGCTCGTACGCGTTGCCGTCGATGTCATTGAGGCGTTTGCCGATGACCAGCCCGGCCTCGGACGGCTTGCCGTCCGAGTAATTGATCCGGGTGTACGTCTGGAACGCCCCCGGCCCCTGCGCGACCGACTCCCGCAGCGTGACCGGGATGCTCCGCGCCGGCTCCACACCGCCGGACGCCCGGGCACCACGGCTGGGCGCCGCGCCCTCGGTGTCAGAGCTGAGCGCCACCACGTTGAACGCGCCCTGGCCACCGCTCGCGAGCTGCACGACCAGATCGGACCGCCAGTTCAGCGACGCCCGTGCAGTCCCGCCGTCCGGCCCGCCCGGCCCCGGCTCGTCGGCCCTGTCCTGGGCGGCCGAGAACCCGCCCGAAGCCTGGCTCTGAGCGGCCCGCTCCTTGGCGTCCAGCAGACCGTTGCGCATCTGCCCGATGACGACGAACCCGAGCAGCAACACCACCCCGAGCGACATCAGCAGGGTGCCGACGACCACCCGCAGCTGGATGTTCCGCCGCCACAGCCGTACGGCAGGCAGCAGCGGTCGGCGCACCCAGCGCACCAGGAGCCGGAGCACGGGCCCACCCGGCGCCCCGTCCTGGAGCAGGCGACCGGGCCGCCATGGCTGACGCCCCGGCCCGGCAGCCCGCCCCGCACGGACTCCCGGGTTCCCGGGCTTCGGAGCAGCACTGCCGCGGGACATGTCAGCTCGGTCCGGCCTTGTAACCGACACCACGGACGGTGACGACGATCTCCGGCCGCTCCGGGTCCTTCTCGACCTTGGAGCGCAGCCGCTGCACATGGACGTTCACCAACCGCGTGTCCGCGGCGTGGCGGTAACCCCACACCTGCTCCAGCAGCACCTCACGGGTGAACACCTGCCACGGCTTACGGGCCAGCGCGACCAGCAGATCGAACTCCAGCGGCGTCAGCGCGATCGACTGCCCGTCGCGCTTCACCGAGTGGCCGGCCACGTCGATGACGAGATCGCCGATGGTCAGCTGCTCCGGCGCCGGCTCCTCCGACCTCCGCAGCCGCGCCCTGATCCTGGCGACCAGCTCCTTCGGTTTGAACGGCTTGACGATGTAGTCGTCGGCGCCGGACTCCAGCCCGACCACCACATCCACGGTGTCGCTCTTGGCGGTGAGCATCACGATCGGCACTCCGGACTCGGCCCGGATGAGCCGGCACACCTCGATGCCGTCCCTGCCGGGCAGCATGAGGTCCAGCAACACCAGGTCCGGCTTGGCCTCCCGGAAAGCAGCAAGTGCCTTGTCGCCGTCCGCTACGAACGACGGCTCGAAACCTTCTCCACGCAGCACAATCCCGAGCATCTCGGCCAGTGCGGTGTCGTCGTCGACGACAAGGACGCGTCCCTTCATATTCGACATCATCCCATTAGCTAATCGTTACCTGGCGTGACCTGGCACACAGCTCGGCAATTCCTCCCCCGGTGGCCGGGGACACCACCCCCAGCTCGGTGACGATCGCCGTCACCAGTTCCGGGGGCGTGACGTCGAACGCGGGGTTGTACGCCTGCGTTCCCAGAGGCGCCACCGGCAGCCCACCGCCGGCCCCCGGACCCACTCCCCCGGCCGCCACCTGCGGGGGCGCGGTGAGCTCCGTCACTTCCTGCCCGGCACGCTGCTCCACCTCGATGGAGGCCCCGTCCGGAGTCTGCAGGTCGATCGTGGTGACGGGCGCCACCACGATGAACGGTACGTGGTGGTACTTGGCCAGCACCGCGAGCGGATAGCTTCCGACCTTGTTCGCCACCGAACCGTCGGCGGCGATCCGGTCCGCCCCGATCAGTACGGCATCCACCTCTCCCGCCGCGAACAGCGAACCCGCCGCGTTGTCCGTGAGCAGCGTGTACGCCATGCCACTACGAGCCGCCTCGTACGCCGTCAGCCGCGCCCCCTGCAACAGCGGCCGCGTCTCGTCCACCCACAGCCGCCGCAGCCTGCCCGCCCGGTGCGCCTCCAGCACCACGGCGAACGCGGTTCCTTCCCCGCCCGAGACGAGCGCCCCGGTGTTGCAGTGGGTCAAGATCCGGTGATTGCCGCCCGGCAGCAGCTCGTCCAGCAGCGCCAGACCGTGCCCGGCCATCAGCGCGCTCGCTTCGGCGTCTTCCCGATGCAGGTCCCTGGCCGCCACCAGAGCCGCCTGAGCGGCCCCGTCCCGGCCTTCGCCCTTCTCCAGCGCCGTCCGGTACGCGTCGGCTGCCCTGCGTACCCCGTACGCCAGGTTCACCGCGGTGGGCCGCGCCCCCGCCAGCAACCCGGCCGCTTCGTCCACGTCATAGCCCCGTACGGCGGCCAGCGCCACACCGTAGGCACCTGCGATGCCGAGCAACGGCGCGCCGCGTACGGCGAGCGTCTGGATCGCACGGACCAGCGCCGGCACATCCGTGCAGACCAGCTCGACCTCCTCGGCGGGCAGCCGCGTCTGGTCGAGAAGCACCACCACGGGCCCTTCCGGCGGCTCCTCCCAACGCAGGGAGGGCAGCATGGACGGTTTGGAGCCGACGGGAGTTTGTGCGTACTGATCAGCCATCCGCCCAGTCTGCCCGCTGAGCCACCGACAATGAAGGTGCCAACGAGATCCGACCCCAGGCCCGGCCGTGGACGACGCGTGGCACCATGGCTGCCAACCCGCCGCCCCACAGAGCGGCCCGGCACCGTGACCGAGCCGGCTCGACGAGCCGGCACCGCGACGAACACCCGAGGTGGACGACCGTGAACGACACTCCGGGCTGGGCCTCGCCCGGATCCTCCCCCTCCGACGGCCAGGGCACCGACGTCCCGCGGCCTGCCGAGCCCGCCGACGCCCCCGGCACGCCCGCCAACTGGTCGAAGGACCAGCCGCCGGCCGGCCAGTGGTCCCCGCCGACAGCCCCCGGGCCTTCCGGCCCGTTTCCGCCCCGCACGCCCGCACCCGGCTGGGACGGCGGTCAGCACCAGGGCGGCTGGGGCCGGCCGCCGGCCGCGAAGCCCGGCGTCATCCCGCTGCGCCCCCTCGGCGTGGGCGAGATCCTCGATGGCGCGGTCTCCACTCTGCGCGCTCACTGGCGCACCGTCCTGGGCATCACGCTCACCGTCTCCGTCGTCACGCAGATCGGCGACATCCTCCTCCAGCGCTACCTCGTACCGGCGCCGCCGCAGCTCAGTGCGGACCCGACTCCCGAGGAAGCCCTGGATCAGTCGGTGGAGTCCCTCAAGGCGAGTCTCATCTCCCTGGGGCCCACGACGGTCCTCACCCTCATCGGAACGTTCATCACCACGGCCCTGTTGACCATCGTGATCAGCCGTGCTGTCCTGGGCCGCCCGGTGACGCTCTCCGACGCCTGGCGCGAGGCCCGCCCCAGGCTCCCCCAGCTCCTCGGCCTGACTCTCCTGCTGCCCTTGCTGAGCGCCGCCGCCATGGCCGTCGGCCTGCTCCCCGGTCTGCTGCTCGACGGCTCTCCCGCAGGTGTGCTGCTCACCGTCCTGGGCGGCATCGCCGCCGCTATGGTCATCGTCTGGCTCCTGGTGCGATTCAGCCTCTCCTACTCGGCGCTGATGCTGGAACGGCAGGGCGTCATCGCGTCCTTGCGGCGCTCCGCCAAGCTGGTCCAGGGCGCCTGGTGGCGAATCTTCGGCATCATGACGCTCACCATGCTGCTGATGTTCCTCATCTCGATGATCATCGCGATTCCGTTCACCCTCATCGCCTTCGCGGTCGACGGCGAGGGTCTCGGCGGCCTGCTCACCGGTACTGCTCCTGAGTTCGGCTGGCCGTTCCTGATCATCACCGGAATCGGGGCGGTCATCGCCGCCTCGATCACCTACCCGATCTCCTCGGGCGTCTCGGTCCTCCTCTACATCGACCAGCGCATCCGGCGGGAGGCCCTCGACCTCGACCTGGCACGCGCCGCCGGAGTGCCCGGATACGGCTCCTCCTCGACCGGCGACACCACCTCCGGGAGCTGATGCGGTGCCGATCACGGGGGGCATGACGACGGCGTGGCCGACGGTCCACGCGAGCGACGACGTACCGCTGGACATTCCCCGCCTCCCCGCCCGCGAGGCGGCGGAGCGGGAACTGTCCAAGCCCATGTACCACGAGAACGACCCGAACCTGCTCCAGCGCGCACTCGACAGCTTCTGGGACTGGGTGGGCCGGCTCTTCGACTCCGCGTCGGGGGCCGCCCCGGGAGGGCCGCTCGGGCTCGTGGTGATCGCCCTCGTCGCCCTGGCCCTCGTCGGCGCCCTGTGGTGGCGGCTCGGCACCCCCCAACGAGCTCCCGTCACCTCCGACTCCCTCTTCGACGACCGGATCCGCAGCGCCGCCGAGCACCGTGCTGCCGCCGAGCAGCACGCCGCCGCCGGCCACTGGAACCAGGCCGTCCAGGAACGGATGCGAGCCATCGTGCGCTCCCTGGAAGAACGCACCGTCCTCGACCCGCGCCCCGGCCGTACCGCCGACGAAGCCGCAGCCGAAGCCGGCCGCCCCCTCCCCGCCCACGCGGACGAACTCCGAGCCGCCGCCCGCACATTCGACGACGTCACATACGGCGGCCGCACCGCCGACCAACACGCGTACCAGCGCCTCAAGGACGTGGACACCGCTCTGGAAAGGGCCAAGCCCCAGCTGAGCAGCGCCGCCCAGGGAGCGGCCGGATGACTACCACCTCCACCGCCTCCCCCACCTCGACCTCCCTCACCACCCGCCAGATCTGGACACGGGTGAGAGGACTCCTGCTCGCCCTTGCCGTCCTCATCGTCGCGGGAATCGTCATGGCCCTCGTACGCTCCGACGCCCAGCACGGCCGCCTCGACCCCCGGTCCGCCGACCCCAACGGCAGCCGTGCCGTCGCCGAACTCCTCAAGCAACGCGGCGTCACCACCCGGGTGGTCACCACCCTCGACGAGGCCACCACCGCGACCGGCCCCGACACCACGCTCCTCGTCACGACCCCCGACCTGCTGACGGACCACCAGCGGGATCTCCTGCGCAGCGACATGGAAACCGCAGCCGGCCGCACGGTCCTGCTCTCCGCCGGCGCGCCCTCCGTCGGCACCCTGGCGCCCGGAGTGAACGCGGGCTCCTCCGCCCCGGTCTCGGTACTCTCCCCGCGATGCTCCCTGCCCGCCGCCGATCGGGCCGGCGACGTCGACCTCGGCGGCGAGCGCTACACGACCCGTCTCCCCGGCAGCGACACCTGCTACCCCAGCGACGGCCTGCCCACCCTCGTGCGGATCAACGACCCCGCCGGGGGTGACACCGTCCTCCTCGGCTCCCCCGACATCCTTTACAACGAGCGTCTGGACAAGCAGGGCAACGCCTCTCTCGCCCTGCAACTCCTGGGCTCCCGGCCTCATCTCGTCTGGTACCTCCCCTCGCTCGACGATCCCTCCGCCACAGGCGGAAGCGGTGACAGTGGCGACCGGGAAGAGGGCGCGGCAGAACGCGGATTCCTCGAACTCATCCCGTCCGGCTGGCTGTGGGGCACCCTCCAACTCGCCCTCGCCGCCCTACTCGCGGCCATCTGGCGCGCACGCCGCCTCGGCCCCCTTGTCACCGAACAACTCCCCGTCGCCATCCGCGCCTCCGAAACCACTGAGGGCCGCGCCCGCCTCTACCGCCGCGCGAACGCCCGCGAACGCGCGGCCACCGTCCTGCGTACCGCCACCCGAACCCGGCTGGCGCCTCTCCTGGGCGTCCCACCAACGGAAGCCCACTCCCCCGAGTCCCTGCTCCCTGCCGTATCGGCACGCCTCGCCTCCGGGGACAGCAACCTCAGGACTCTCCTTTTCGGCCCGGCTCCCGCCGACGACGCCGCCCTCACCCTTCTCGCAGACCAACTCGACGCCCTCGAAAGAGAGGTACGCACCTCATGAGCGCCCCGACCCCCGAGACCGCTGACAACTCGGACAGCGCCCGCTCCTCCCTGGAGGCTCTGCGCACCGAGATCGCGAAGGCCGTGGTCGGGCAGGACCCCGCTGTCACCGGGCTCGTCGTCGCCCTGCTCTGCCGCGGCCACGTCCTCCTCGAGGGAGTGCCCGGTGTCGCCAAGACGCTGCTCGTCCGCGCGCTCGCCGCATCTCTTGAACTGGGCACCAAGCGCGTCCAGTTCACCCCCGACCTGATGCCGAGCGACATCACGGGCTCCCTGGTCTACGACGCCCGCACCGCCGAATTCTCCTTTCAGCCCGGCCCCGTCTTCACCAACCTCCTCCTCGCCGACGAAATCAACCGCACGCCGCCCAAGACCCAGTCGTCGCTCCTGGAGGCGATGGAAGAACGCCAGGTCACGGTCGACGGCACCCCCCGCCCGCTCCCCGAGCCCTTCCTCGTCGCCGCCACACAGAACCCTGTCGAGTACGAGGGCACCTACCCGCTTCCGGAAGCCCAACTGGACCGGTTCCTCCTGAAGCTGACGGTCCCTCTGCCCACACGCCAGGACGAGATCAACGTCCTGACCCGGCACGCCGAAGGCTTCAACCCACGGGACCTGCACGCCGCCGGAGTACGCCCCGTCGCTGGCCCCGCCGACCTCGAAGCCGCCCGCGCCGCCGTCGCCAAGACCTCGGTCTCCCCCGAGATCGCCGGTTACGTCGTCGATATCTGCCGTGCCACCCGTGAATCTCCCTCACTCACTCTCGGCGTCTCCCCACGAGGCGCCACCGCACTGCTCTCCACCGCCCGCGCCTGGGCCTGGCTCACCGGCCGCGACTACGTCATTCCGGACGATGTGAAGGCCTTGGCCCTTCCCACGCTGCGCCACCGCGTCCAACTGCGGCCCGAAGCCGAGATGGAAGGAGTCACCCCCGACTCCGTCATCACCGCGATCCTCACCCACGTCCCCGTACCCCGGTGAGGCACTGAACCGTGGCCCTCACCGGACGAACCGCGCTGCTCGCCGCCATCGGCGCTCTCCCCGTCGGCATCTTCGCCCCCAGCTGGACGGGGATGCTGGCAGTGAACGCGCCCCTTTCACTCGCAATTCTGTGCGACTACGCACTCGCCGCGCCAGTGCGAACGCTGCAGTTCACCCGAAGTGGTGATACAAGCGTTCGACTCGGTGACAGTGCAGAAGTACACCTCACCGTCACCAACCCGTCCCGACGGAGCCTTCGCGCCCAGCTCCGCGACGCGTGGCCGCCCAGCAGCTGGCTTCCCGGCAGCGAACAGGCCGCGTCCCGGCACTCACTCACGATCCCGGCAGGCGAGCGCCGACGCCTCACCACCGTCCTCCGGCCCACCCGCCGCGGCGACCGGCATGCCGAACGCATCACCGTCCGCTCCTATGGACCACTCGGCCTCGCCGCCCGCCAGGGAAACCACCGGGTTCCCTGGACGGTCCGCGTCCTGCCGCCCTTCACCAGCCGCAAGCACCTCCCCTCCAGGCTGGCCCGCCTCCGCGAACTCGACGGACGCACCAGCGTCCTCGTCCGCGGGCAAGGCACCGAGTTCGACAGCCTCCGCGAGTACGTCCCCGGCGACGACACCCGTTCCATCGACTGGCGCGCAACCGCCCGCCAAACCACTGTCGCCGTGCGCACCTGGCGCCCCGAACGGGACCGCCACATCCTCATCGTCCTCGACACCGGCCGCACCTCCGCCGGCCGAGTCGGCAACGTACCCCGCCTCGACGCGTCCATGGACGCCGCGCTCCTCCTCACCGCGCTCGCCACACGGGCCGGGGACCGAGTGGACCTCCTGGCCTTCGACCGCCGCGTCCGCGCCCGCGTCCAGGGCCGTTCCGCAAAGGACGTCCTCCCGGCACTCGTGAACGCCTTGGCGCCTCTCGAGCCCGAGCTGGTGGAAACCGACGCCCGCGGCCTCAGCTCGGCGGCCCTCACCGACGCCCCCCGGCGCTCGCTCATCGTCCTTCTGACGAACCTGGAAGCCGCCCCCATCGAAGAAGGCCTGCTTCCAGTGCTGCCACAGCTCACCCAGCGCCACACCGTTCTGGTGGCTGCCGTCTCGGATCCGCACACGGAAGGGATGACGAAGGCCCGGGGCTCCGCCGAAGCGGTCTACGAAGCCGCCGCCGGCACCCAGAGCCAGGCGCAACGCCGCCGAACCTCGGAGCAACTCCAGCGCCACGGCGTGCCCGTTGTTGACGCAACTCCCGACACCCTCGCTCCCGCCCTTGCCGACGCCTATCTCGCCTTGAAGGCAGCGGGTCGCCTCTGAACGGTTCTAGGCGCGGACAACCGGCCCAACTGAACACCGTGTGCGCGGCGATCGACGTGTACTGCTGGCCGGTGACCCAGCCCGTCAGGTCGATGCCC